>DATFCC010000405.1:0-6219 GCA_035253505.1 Hyphomicrobiaceae bacterium | reverse complement strand
ACCAGCCTTCGCACCTGCGCCACCACCTCGCCCGCCGCGACCGACCGTGACGGGCCTCGGCCGTACGGAATGATGCAGAAGGTGCAACGGTGGTCGCAGCCGTTCTGCACCTCGACGTAGGCGCGCGCCCTGTTGCCGAAGCCGCCGGCGAAAGCATGCGCCGTCTCGCGCACCGACATGATGTCGTTGACGGCAACGCGCGGCATGTCTCCGCGCGCGAGCGCTGTGAAGGTGCCGGCGCCCAGCTTCTCGGCATTGCCGAGCACGCCGTCGACCTCGGGCATCGCCGCAAACCGTTGCGGCTCGATCTGCACGGCGCAACCGGTGACGATGAGCCGGGCGCCGGGGTTTTCGCGCCTGAGCCTGCGGATCGTCTGGCCGGCCTGGCGCACCGCCTCGGCAGTGACGGCGCAGGTGTTGACGATCACGGTTTCGCCGAGGCCCGCCGCGGCGGCGTGGCGGCGCATGACCTCCGACTCGAAGGCGTTGAGGCGGCAGCCCAAGGTCACGACGCGGACGGATGGCGCCGCCGATGGTCCCTCTCCCCGCTTGCGGGAAGAGGGAGAAGCCGGCGCTGCCTCGCCATCCTTTCCGTCGCTGTAGATTGGGTCGAGCGCCAGCGAAGACCCAACATCGTCGGAGGATGCCTGTGTTGGGTCTGCGCTTTGCTTGACCCAACCTACGGACGCCGGCACAGGCGCCGAGGACAAACGTGAAAGGGGAGAAACCGGCGCTCGCGTCCGCAGCTCGCGCATGTCGCGGCTAGGCCGTCGTGGCCAGCTCGAGCAGGCCTTCGTGCTCGAGCTCCACGGGCCCCGTCATCAGGATGCGGTCATCCGCCCCCCACGCGATCTCGAGGGGGCCGCCGGGAAGCGTGACGGTGACGCGCCGGCCGGTGAGACCCTTGCGCGCGGCGCACACCGCGGCGGCGCAGGCGGCGCTGCCACAGGCCCGGGTGAGGCCCGCGCCCCGCTCCCACGTGCGCAGGGTGATAGCCTGGGGCGAAGTGACGTGAGCCAGAGAGATGTTGGCGCGCTCGGGGAAGATCGGGTGGTTCTCCAGCATCGGGCCGATCCGTGCCAGATCGTAGGCCGACACGTCCTCGACCCAGAACACCGCGTGCGGATTGCCGACGTTGACAGCGGAGGGCGAGTGCAGGATCGGCTCGTCGATGGGGCCGATCTGCAGCTCGATGGTGCGCGTATCGTGGAACGGCTCGGCCAGCGGAATATCGCTCCAACCGAAGCGCGGGCGTCCCATATCGACCGTGATGCGGTCGATGCTCTCCACGCCGACGTCGAGCACGCCGGCCGCCGTTTCGAATTTCAAGTCCTTGCGCCCGGTCTCGCCGGCCACCACCCAGCCCACGCAGCGCATGCCGTTGCCGCAGGCCTCCGCCTCCGAGCCGTCGGTATTGTAGATGCGGATGCGGGCCTCGGTGCCCGCCACCCTCGGCGCGTGCAGGACCATCATCTGGTCGAAGCGGGAGTTCGGCCGGGCGGCGATGGCGCGCGCTTCGGCGGCATCGAACACATGGCCGCTGGCACGCAGATCGACCATCACGATCTCGTTGCCGAGGCCGTTCATCTTGCGGTAGCGGATGGCGCCGGACATGCCCCCTTATATGGGCGAGCGCCCGGCGACACAATCGCCGCCCCGGCGGGCCTGTTGAGCCCTGCCCCTTGCGGGGCGCGGCTTTCATCCCCAAGACATCCGTGGATCCGCCGCCCGCGGGCGGTGAGCTGGAGACTGGCAGCATGCGTGAGCTTGGCGCCATGGGCAGGCGGACTTTGCGAGCGCTCGCGCTGCCTATCTCTGTCGCCGTCGCGACGCCCCTCGCGGCCGCCATCACGGAGGCACCGCCGGTCAAGACCCGGCAGGCGATCAAGGCGGAGACGTTCGCGAAGGGGCTCGTCAATCCATGGGGGATGGCCTTCCTGCCCGACGGCCGCCTGCTGGTGACGGAACGGCCCGGCCGGCTCAGGCTGGTGGCGACGAGCGGCAGCCTGTCGCCGCCGCTGCAGGGCGTGCCGAGGGTCGCCGCCAGCGGGCAGGGCGGCTTGCTGGATGTGGCGCTGGCGCCGGACTTCGCCGACTCGGGCGTCGTCTACCTGTCCTACGCCGAGCCGCGCGAAGGCTCCCGCAACGGCACCAGCCTCGCCAGGGCGCGACTGGTGCAGGAGGGAAGCGGCGGCCGTCTCGAGGACGTGCAGGTCATCTTCCGGCAGGAGCCGTCCTATGCCTCGAGCTATCACTTCGGCTCGCGCATCGTCTTCATGCCCGACGGCTCGCTGTTCGTGACGCTGGGCGAGCGCAATTTCGCCCGCAACGAGGCACAGAACCCCACCAACCACCTGGGCAAGCTGGTGCGCATCATGCCCGACGGCAGCCCGTTTGCCGGCAATGCGAAGACGCCGGGCTGGCGGCCGGAGATCTGGTCGATCGGCCATCGCAACGTGCAGGGTGCGGCGCTCAATCCGGCGACCGGAAAGCTTTGGATCATCGATCACGGTGCCCGCGGCGGCGATGAGATCAATATCCCCGAGGCCGGCAGGAACTACGGCTGGCCGGTGATCACCTACGGCCGTGACTACTCGGGGGCCAGGATCGGCGAAGGCACGCAGAAGGCCGGCCTGGAGCAGCCGATCTACTACTGGGACCCTTCCATCGCTCCCTCCGGTGCGGCATTCTACACCGCCGACCTCGTGCCCGAGTGGAAGGGCAGCCTGTTCGTCGGCGCGCTGGCGGGCCAGGCCTTGCACCGCCTGGTGCTCGACGGCGATGCCATCGTCGGCGAGGAGGCGCTGCTGGGAGACCTCGGCGAGCGCATCCGCGACGTGCGCCAGGGCCCCGACGGCGCCATCTGGGTGCTGACCGACAGCCCCGAGGGGCGCGTGCTGCGGGTGGCGCCGCGCTAGGGGCTTTCCGATCCGGCGGGAATCGGCGACCGAGGACAGGGCGCCCGGTCGACCGCACCGACCACGTGCGACGGACATTCCGACAAGCCTCGTACGAGGGTTTCGGGCCTCCTGGGTCCCGGATATTTCGCTTCGCGAAATTCCGGGATGACAGGTTGGCGGCGTGGCGTCTCCTCTTGCCATCCCGGTCGAGCGCGAAGCGCGCAGAGCCCGGACCCAAGGCCCAGGCCTCCGACCAGTGACTAGGCCTGTCGACTCACGCCGCCGGCCGGGCGGTGGAGGCGGTGCGCGAGCGGCCGAGCTTCTGCTCGCGGTAGAAGGTGTAGATGCCGGCCGACGCCAGGATGGCGATGCCGGTGAGCGAGAGGGCGTCGGGAAGCTGGTTCCAGATCAGGAACCCGAGCAGGATGGCCCACACCATGCCGGCGTATCGGAAGGGTGCGACGGCGCCGATCTCCCCGGAGCGCAGCGAGTAGATCAGGCAGAGCTGCCCCATCAGCGAGAAGGAGGAGGCAAAGAACAGAGCGAACAGCTCACCCCAGGTCGGCGCCTTCCAAGGCTCCAGCGCGGACAGGCCGAGGCCCGTGAGACAGACCCCGATCTGCGCCAGCAGCAGAATGAGCAGCGGCGAGAGCGCGACGTCGAGCTTGCGCGTGGCGATATCGCGGACCGCGCCGCTCAGCACCGCCAGCACGCCGACCAGCGCCCAGATGTTGAATGCGCTGGTGCCCGGCTTGATGACGAGCAGGGCGCCGATGAAGCCGACACCCACGGCGCTCCAGCGGCGCCAGCCGACGCGCTCGCCGAGGAAGGCGGCGGAGGCGGCGGTGAGGCTGAGGGGCGTCATCTGCAGAATGCCCATCAGGTCGGCGAAGGGCATGCGCGCCAGCGCCGCCTGGAAGAACAGGGCGCTGCCGACGTCGCCCGCGCAGCGCCAGCCCATCGGGCGCACGAAAGCCTCACGCAGCGCGTAGATGGCGCCGGTCCAGAATGCGGCAACGGTGATGGTGGCGACGGTGAAGGCGCTGCGCACGAACACGGCCTCGCTGGTCGGCAGGCTCGTGGACACCAGCTTCATGGCGGTGTCGCCGCAGGTGAAGAGGGCGGTCGCCGCCACCATGGCGAGGATGCCTTTGAGGCTCCCCGCGGCGCTCCCCGCCTCCTCCTGGGCGAGCGCGCCCCGGCTCTCCTGCCCCCTGTCGTGCACGCTTCCCCCTTGCACCGCGCCAGCGGCGACCCCGTGGCACGGCCTAGTGCGTATGCAGCGGGAGATTAGGGCAAAGTCTCGCCGCCGTGGCCGGAAATGAGGCCGCCCGTCCTCAGCTTTGGAGGGAAGTGGAGAGGAAGCCGCGCGATAAACGGGCCGGAAGCGCAGGAACCCTCCGTAGGCTCTCCCGAGGGTCCCTGCCCCGCGCACACGGCGCTTGACGGCGTCTCGATCTTGCGCCCCACCCCGCAGTTGACAGGCCCCAGCCGTTCTAGGATGGTGCCGGCCAATTCCGACGGCCCGTAGAGACGAGCCGCCGCCCTGCACATGGGCTCCCGCCGGGAGCGCCGAGAGGCAGGGGGGTCAACGCCCGCCAGCGCGTAGCGCCCGCGGGCGCGATCGGCGTTATGGCTGTGCAGGACGGTAGAGATTTGTCAGGCGAGCGGCATGCGGCTCCCGTCCCCCTCGTGGGGAGAGAATGGGGGCGGGGGTATCCCGCGGGACCAACCCTATTCGGTTGCCGACGCGGCCATCCCAACAACTGCGGTCGCGCTCGCGTGTTCACCCCACCCCTCGCCCCTCCCCATCAAGGGGAGGGGAATCGCGGCGACTTGTGTTGCGACGTTGGCGCACGAGGTACGTAGATGTTCGAGTCCCTGTCAGATCGCCTGTCCGGCATCCTCGACAAGCTGACGCGGCGCGGCTCGCTGACCGACAGCGACGTGTCGGAGGCCATGCGCGAGGTGCGCCGCGCACTTCTTGAGGCCGACGTGGCGCTGGAGGTGGTGCGCTCGTTCACCGACACGGTGAAAGCGAAGGCCGTCGGCCAGGACGTCGTCAAGTCGGTCACGCCCGGCCAGATGGTGGTCAAGATCGTGCACGACGAGCTCATCGCCATGCTGGGCTCGGACGCGCAGCCCATCGACCTTGCCGCACAGCCGCCGGTGCCGATCCTGCTGGTGGGCCTGCAGGGCTCGGGCAAGACCACGACCTGCGCCAAGATCGCCTACCGGCTCACCAACCGCGACAAGAAGAAGGTGCTGATGGCCTCGCTCGATGTGCGGCGGCCGGCGGCGCAGGAGCAATTGCGCGTGCTGGGCGAGCAGACGGGTGTCGCCACCCTGCCGATCGTGCCGGGGCAGACGCCGCAGCAGATCACCAAGCGGGCCGTCGATGCGGCCAGGCTCGGCGGCTACGACGTGGTGCTGCTCGACACCGCGGGCCGCATCCATATCGACGAAGCCCTGATGCAGGAGACGGTGGATGTGCGCGACATCGCCCATCCGCACGAGACGCTGCTGGTCGCCGACAGCCTGACCGGCCAGGACGCGGTGAAGCTCGCCAAGAGCTTCAACGAGCGCGTCGGCATCACCGGCATCGTGCTCACCCGGGTCGACGGCGACGGCCGCGGCGGTGCGGCGCTCTCCATGCGCGCCGTCACCGGCAAGCCGATCAAGCTGATCGGCGTCGGCGAGAAGTGGGACGCGCTGGAGGACTTCCACCCCGGGCGCATCGCCGGCCGCATCCTCGGCATGGGCGACGTGGTGAGCCTGGTCGAGAAGGCCGCCCAGACCATCGACATGGAGAAGGCGCAGGCCATCGCCCAGAAGATGCGCAAGGGCGAGTTCGACCTGGAGGACCTGTCCGACCAGCTCAAGCAGATGGAGAAGCTCGGCGGCATGTCGAGCCTGATGGGCATGATGCCCGGCATCGGCAAGGTGAAGAAGCAGCTCGACGCTGCCAACATCGACGACAAGATCATCAAGCGCCAGCGCGCGATCATCTCGTCGATGACGCCGAAGGAGCGGCGCAGCCCCAAGATCCTCGACGGCAAGCGCAAGCGGCGCATCGCGGCGGGCTCCGGCACCAAGCCCGAGGACATCAACAAGCTGCTCAAGATGCACCGCCAGATGGCGGACATGATGAAGATGATGGGCAAGCGCGGCGGCCTCATGCAGCGCATGATGGGCATGGGCGGCGGTGGCGGCGCGCCGAGCGCGGCCGAGCTCGAGAAGATGCAGGCGGAGTTGGCGCGTCTCGACCCGAAGGCGCTGGAAAGCCTGCCGAAGGAGCTGAAAGACCAGTTGCCCAAGG
>DATFCC010000404.1:0-9165 GCA_035253505.1 Hyphomicrobiaceae bacterium | reverse complement strand
TCGATCATCTCCTGGCATCGGGCCAGGTCTTGTTCGGCATCGAGATTCCCGCCGGGTTCGAGCGCGCCGTTCGACGCGGTGACCGGCCGGCGCTTTTGATTGCCGCTGACGCGACCGATCCTGTCGCTGCGGGCGCGGCGCTGGGAGCCCTCGGCCAAGTGGCGCAGATCGCCCTCACCAATGAGCATGGCATTCCGGATGCCGGCGCGCCACCGTTCGAGATCAGGGTCCATGCGCGCTACAACCCGGCTGCGGCGACGCAGCTCAACATCGTTCCAGGCCTCGTCGGCACCATCCTGACGATGACGATGCTGATCTTCACCGCGCTCTCGGTCACGCGCGAGATCGAGCGCGGCACGATGGAGAGCCTGCTGGCGATGCCGATCACGCCGATCGAAATCATGCTCGGCAAGATCATCCCGTACATTTTCGTCGGCTTCCTGCAGGCGGCCCTGATCCTGGTGTTTGCGGTCCTCCTGTTCCAGGTCCCCGTCGAGGGCAGCATCGTGCTGCTGGCGCTGCTCAGCACGCTGTTCATCGCCACCAATCTGTCGATCGGCTACACCTTCTCTACGATCGCGCAGAACCAGCTGCAGGCGATCCAGATGTCGTTCATGTTCTTCCTGCCCAACATCCTGCTGTCGGGCTTCATGTTCCCCTATGCCGGCATGCCCGGCTGGGCGCAGGCCGTCGGCGAGTTGCTGCCGCTCACGCACTACATCCGCATCGTGCGCGGGATCATGCTCAAGAGCGCCAACCTCTACGACCTCCACGTGGATGTGCTGGCGCTGGCCGGCCTCATGGTGCTGGCCATGGCCATCGCCGTGCGCCGCTTCCGCACAACGCTCGACTGATCGTCGGCCGTCCACCCGCATAGGTTGGCGCGACAACGGATGCGTCTACTGTCTCGCTGTTGGGCGATTTGAACGGCAGCGCGTTCGATGTCACCATGCCAGAACCATGGCCCTCAAGGACCCCTCCTTCACCATCGGCATCGAGGAGGAATACCTCCTCGTCGACAAGGCGACCCGCGACCTCGTGCGCGAGATGCCGCAGGCGCTGTTCGAAGCGGCGCAGGAGGCATTGCAGGGGCAGGTCGCGCGCGAGTTCCTGAAGTCGCAGATCGAGGTCGGGACCGGGGTGCATGCCAACGTGCGCGAGGCCGGCCACGAGCTCCGGGCCCTGCGAGGCGCCGTCGCGCGGCTCGCCGCCGCGCACGATATGGCACCGATTGCCGCCTCGACCCACCCCTTCGCGCGCTGGAGCGCCCAGGAGCCCACCGAGCGCGAGCGCTATCAGGCGATCGCCAAGGACCTTGCCGGGGTCGGGCGCCGCCTGGTGATCTGCGGCATGCACGTGCACGTCGGCATCGAGGATGACGAGCTGCGCATCGATCTGTTCAATCAGGTGCGATACTTCCTGCCTCACCTGCTGGTGCTCTCCACCTCCTCGCCGTTCGCGGAAGGCGAGGACACGGGCCTCAAGTGCTACCGCCTCGCCGCCTACGATGAGCTTCCCCGCACGGGCATGCCGGGCCGCTTCGAGAGCTGGCAGGAATACGCGCAGACCGTCGACCTGCTCGTCCGCAACGAGATCATCGAGGATGCCAGCAAGATCTGGTGGGACGTGCGGCCCTCGTCGCGCTTCCCGACGCTGGAGATGCGCGTCACCGACGTCTGCACGCGCATCGAGGACGCGGTGTGCGTGGCAGCGATGTACGTGTCGATCCTGCGCATGCTCTATCGCCTCCGCCGCGCCAACCAGACGTGGCGCACCTATCCGCTGTTCCTTCTCGCCGAGAACCGTTGGCGCGCCCAGCGCTACGGCGTAGCGGGCAGCCTGCTGGATCTCGGCAAGGGTGAGCTCGTGCCGTTCTGCGATCTCGTCGAGGAGCTCATCGCCATGCTGCGCGAGGATGCCGAAGCGCTGGGCTGCCTGTCCGAGATCGAGCACGCCCGCACCATCGTGGGGCGCGGCACCAGCGCCGACCGCCAGGTCGCTTGCTTCGCCGATCGCATCGAGAAGGGCGCTTCGCGCCCTGATGCCCTGGCGGGCGTCGTCGATCACCTCATCGCCGAAACGGTTGCCGATACGTAGAGCTCGGCCCGTCGGAGCCTTGCCCAGAGCCGCATTCTCAACCGCGCCCGGCGCAGACGGCTCGCTGCAATCCACAAGCAGGGAGCTATTCTGATGTTCCCTTTTTGTTCTAAGCATGCTACCAGTGATGCGCGCGCCGCTTCGCGCTTGCCTGCGCCCACCCCCGTGGCGCCCGGCCTGCGATGCGGCGCCTGCGCCCAAGGGCCGCTCCCCCGGCCCTGATCGCCCCGGCATCCCCCTGCCGGGGCGGTCCTTGCGTGAGCCGTCGGGCTTGTTGCCTGTGCCCTTGGGAACAGCAGCGCGCGGCTGAGCGGCCTAGTTCCCGGGTAACCCCCAACTCGAGAAAGGAGCCCTCATGCTCAAGAAGTTCCTCATTGTGGTGGGCATCATCTCCACCGGGTTCGTAGCCAGTTGCGCCCTGCTCCTCGGCTTCAGCGCCACCAGCGACGCGCCCCACAACAAGGTCCTGGCCGAAACCATCACGCGCGAGCTTGCCCGCGGCTGGAACGTGCGCGACATCGAGCGATATTTCCTCAGGGGCGGCGCGGGGCGGATCGACCTTGCCGCCGCGCAGGCGTCATTCAATACGCTGAAGCCGCTCGGCGCGCTGAAGGAGATCGATGAAGCTCACCAGACGAGTTTCGTCATGGAGGCGAACGCCGGCGAGGGGATCGCCAAGACCGCCACGGTCACCATGGTCGCCACGTTCGAGCACGGCCGTGCCGACGTGACCATGGAGCTCAGAAGCGAGGCCGGGGAAATGAAGCTCCGCTCGCTCAACGTTGTGCCGCGGGCGCCCGCCAACGGGCAGCAGGCCTGACGTCAAGACTGGTGGTGTCACACCGGCGATGTCTGGCGCCACCAGCAATTCATCTTGACGATCAACCGTCGACAATCAGAGATGTGCCCTCGGGGAGCTCACCGACGCTCTGCAATCACGTCAATCGAGGAAAAGAGACGACGCGCCATGCACAGGCTCATTGCTGCGGTGTTCGTCGCGGCGCTTCTTCTCTTGCCGTCGGCGATCGCGCAGGCGCAGCCCTGGCCGTCGCGACCGATCCAGTTCGTCATCCCGTTCGGGGCCGGCTCGGCCACGGACACGCTTGCCCGCATCGCCGGCCAGGAGCTGGCGCAGTTGCTGGGCCAGCCCGTCGTCATCGTGCCCAAGCCGGGCGCCGACGGTGCGCTATCGGGCATCGAAGTGAAGCGCGCGCGCCCTGACGGCTACACCTTCTTGTTCGGCACCAACAGCCCTCTCGCGGTCGTGCCGAACATGCGCAAGGAACCGCCCTACGACGTCCTTGCAGACTTCACTCCGGTCACCTTCATCGGCGAGAACACCTTCTTCATTGTCGTCCATCCCTCCCTGCCGGTGAAGACGGTTCCCGAGTTGATCGCTCATGCCAAAGCCAATCCCAACGTCCTCAACTATGCGGCTGGCAATACGTACGCACTGGTTGCAACGGGAATGTTTGCGAGAACGGCCGGCATTGAAATGCAAGCCATCCCCTACAAGTCGGAACCGGATGCCATCGTCGACCTGCTGGCTGGCCGCGTCCAACTCATGAACAGCACCGTCACGACCACCGCCGCGCACATCAAGGCCGGCAACCTCAAGGTTCTCGCCACGACGTTCCATGAGCGCAGCCCGATCATGCCGGACGTGCCCTCGATCCTCGAGCAGGGCCAGCCCAGGTTCCCGATCGTGCCATGGTTTGCCCTGGTGGGCCCGGCAGGACTTCCACGCGACATCGTCATGCGCATGCAGAAGGAGATGGCCGCGGTGCTCGCCAACCCCAAGGTGAAGGAGCAGATGCACCAGCAGGGCTTCGTGCCTCGCTCGTCCACGCCTGAAGAGCTGACCGCCTACATGAAGGAGCAGCTCGCTATCTGGAAGGCGGCCCTTTCTGCTGCCGGCATCGAGCCGCAATGAGCCGCGGTGTCAGGCCCACGGGGCCTGACACCCTTGTTGCTCACGCGCTCTGCTGGGCGTGCAGCCGGCCGCGCTTGGCGAACAGCTTGTTGAGTGCCGACACGTAGGCCTTGGCGGAGGCAACGAGCGTGTCGGGATCGGCCGCGCGCGCGGTGACCGCGCGCCCGCCCTCTGACGCCTCGTCCTCGAGGCGGACGGACACCTCCGCCTGTGCGTCGGTGCCCTCGGTAACCGCATGCACCTGGTAGAGCGCCAGCTTCGCCTTGTGCGGAATGAGCCTGGTAATGGCATTGAAGGTCGCGTCCACCGGACCGTTGCCCGTCGCCTGCACGGTCGGCTGGCGGCCATCGCCCATGTCGAGCGTCAACGTGGCGGACTGGGGACCCATGGTGCCGGCGATCACTGTCAATGCCACCACCTTCACCCGATCCTGGGCGGTGGCGATCTCCTCGTCGACCAGCGCCTCCAGATCCTCGTCGTAGACATGCTTCTTGCGATCGGCCAGCGCCTTGAACCGGTTGAAGGCGTCCTCCAGCGCATTCTCGCCGAGATCGTAGCCCATCTCCTTGAGCTTGGTGCGAAAGGCGTTGCGCCCCGAATGCTTGCCCATCACCAGCGAGGTCTTGGAGACGCCGACCGACTCCGGCGTCATGATCTCGTAGGTCTGCGTGTGCTTGAGCATGCCATCCTGGTGGATGCCGCTCTCGTGCGCGAACGCGTTGCGCCCGACGATGGCCTTGTTGTACTGCACCGGGAAGGAGGTCGCTGCCGCCACCAGCCTGGAAGCGCGGTTGAGCATGGTGGCATCGATGCCGACCTCGTAGGGCAGCACATCGCCGCGCGTCTTGATGGCCATCACCACCTCTTCCAGCGCGGCATTGCCGGCCCGCTCACCGATGCCGTTGATGGTGCACTCCACCTGCCGGCAGCCGGCATTGATGCCGGCGATCGAGTTGGCCACTGCCATGCCGAGGTCGTTGTGGCAGTGCACGGAGAAGATCACCTTCTCGGAGCCCGGCACCTTCTCCATGACGGTGCGGAACATGTTGAAGTACTCTTCCGGCGTGGCGTAACCCACGGTGTCCGGGAGGTTGATGGTGCTGGCGCCGGCCTTGATGGCGGTCTCCACGCAGCGGCAGAGATAGTCGATCTCCGTGCGCGTGGCGTCCTCCGCGCTCCACTCAACGTCGTCCACCCAGTTGCGGGCGCGCGTCACCTGGAAGTGCACCATTTCCAGCACCTCCTCGGCCGACTTCATGAGCTTGAACTTGCGGTGCACCGGCGAGGTCGAGAGGAACGTGTGCACGCGCGGGCGAGCGGCGTGCCGCACAGCTTCGCCGGCGCGATCGATGTCGGCCTCGCCGGCGCGCGACAGCCCGCAGACCACCGACCGCTTGAGGCGTCTGGCGATCTCCGACACGGCCTGGAAATCCCCTTCAGACGCGATCGGGAAGCCCGCCTCGATGATGTCGACGCCCATCTCATCCAGGAAGTCGGCGACCTCCAGCTTCTCCTCGAAGGTCATGGTGGCGCCGGGGCATTGCTCGCCGTCGCGCAAGGTGGTGTCGAAGATGAACACCTTGTCCTTGTTGGTGGTCTGTTGCGGCTGACTCATGCCGCTGGCGGGGGCCTGTTTGGTGGGGTCTGTCATGGCTGTCTGGTCCTTGAGTGCCGCCGGGCGATCCTAACGCGGCCGGCATGAATGAAGCTGGTCAGGCGGTATCTGAACCCCTGAGCGACCGTCCCGGACAGGCCGAGGCCGGATAGGCTCAGGGGCTGGTAAGGAGGAGGATCGTCGGAAGGCCAAGCAGCGTCGCGGCGGACTGGGCCGCCGTCGCAGTGCCAATGATGGAGCCGTTGGAGCTCACCGGGCCTTCTCTACTGAGCCTGCGCCCTGCTGGCGCGGCGAAACGCGGCTACTTAAGCCGAATCACGCCGCGGATGGCAAGTGCAAATCACGGCCCCCGCGCGGGCGCAGGTCACACGTTTCAGCTTTTGGCCCGGGCGAACATGCGCACTGCCTCCGCGCCAGCGCGAATCCCGCTCGACCGGCAGCAGCTCGCCCGGCGCATCGCGCCTTGTCATCTACCGGACGTCGGCGCTCGCCATCCAATCCAGGCTTGACCATGGGGCCTCATCACGTTGATCGAGATGACCGAGAACCAGGGGCGCGCGGACGCGACCCAATGCACAAGATCGAGAGCACTTGCGGGGCCACGACGTGACTTGAGAGCCGTCGTCGCGCCGGCCAAGCTGTTGCAGCGGCAAGCGCAGAGAAACGGTTCCTTAAGCTTTACGGTTTCATAAGTTGGCCGTGTAGAAACCCGGAAAATGCCACGTTCCGCGGTTATCTAGAAGACTGTCCCGCCATTCGTAGTGCGTTAGACGGGGGTCAACGACATGGGCTTTGGCAGGCCGCGAACGCTATTGTGCCGGCTGCTCCTGGCGGCAGCCGGGGTCGGGGGCGCGTCCCTCGATCCGGCGTCGGCACAGCAGCGCGTTACTGCGGCTCCGCCGCAAATGATGCAAGCCTCGATCCCGGCCGAGACGGCTCTGAAAGGCGACCGTGCGCGCACGAAATTCATCATCGGCTTGGAACGCTCCGTCGACTTCCAGGTATTCGCGCTCACCAACCCGAACCGCGTGTTCGTCGACCTGCCGGACGTGAAGCTGCAGCTTCCGCCCGATCCCGGCCCGTCGGCGGCCGGCCTCGTCAAATCCTTCCGCGGTGGCGTATCGGCGCCGGGCAGGGCGCGCATCGTGGTCGACGTTACCGGCCCGGTGGTGGTGGACAAAGCCGTCGTCGAGAAGGCAGCGGACGGCAGGACGGCGCGCCTGGTGCTCGAGCTCGTGCCGGCAGACGCCGCCTACGACACCAAAGCCAATGCGAAGCGCGTGAGCATGCACGCAGGTGCCCTGGGCCTCGGCGCCGGCGACCTGCAGCCGCCCATGCCGCGGCCGGCGGTCTCGCCGCAGGCCCGCGCGCTGCATGCCTTCAAGCCGGTCATCGTGCTCGATCCTGGCCATGGCGGCGACGACACCGGCGCGACCAAGAACGGTGCCGTCGAGAAGGATGTGGTGCTGGCCTTCAGCCTGACGCTGCGTGACAAGCTCAACGCCAGCGGCCGGTACAAGGTGCTCATGACGCGCGACACCGACACCTTTGTCGAGCTCAATGCCCGGCGCGAGTTCGCCGAGAAGCATCTGGCCTCCCTGTTCGTCGCGGTGCACGCCGATTACGCCAACTCGAAGGCCCGCGGCGCGACCATCTATTCCCTGCGCGAATCCGTCTCCAACGGACTGCTGCGCTCCGCCCGCAACGAGGTGGCGGGCAACGTGCTGTCGGACAGCGTCGCCACCGCCGTGCGCGCCGTCGAGGACAACGTCGGGGCCGTGCGCGAAATCCTGGCCGACCTGGCGCGGCGCGAAGTGGACTTCACGCGCGACCGCACGGGCGTGTTCGTCAAGTCGGTGATCGAGCACATGGGCGAGAGCACCAACCTGAAGGATAGCCCCGATCGCTCGGCGGCGTTCGTCGTGCTGAAGAGCGCCAAGGTTCCCTCGATCCTGATCGAGCTCGGCTACGTCACCAACGAGGAGGACGCTCAGCTCCTCAAGTCGGAGCGCTGGCGGCACAAGGTCTCGGAGTCGATTGTCACCGCGATCGACAACTACTTCAGCCATCAGCTCGCGCGCCTGCCCATGTGACGGCCTCACGCCGTCTGCGGGTGCGGTTCAGCGCACACGCCACAAGACCTCCCGTGATGACGAAAAAGGCCGGCCACGAAGGGCCGGCCTCGATCTTCTGGCCGGCTTGGCGTCGCACCGCCGCCGGCAGATCGGAATTAGCGTTTACTTGGAGGACGGTGACGTTGGTTGTTGCGCCAGAGGAGCACCCACTTCCAGTCGGGCTCGGGACGATGCGAGCTGCTCGTATCGGACGAACGCCGACTCGAGTCCAAGCCACACCGGTGACAGAGGCGCTTCATGTGCCACTCCATCTCGAGAGGTCGTGCCGCGCCGATCCACTCTCGGCCACGCAGATGCGAAGCCCGACGTGCCCGGGGCAACGAAGCGCCAGGAGCGTCTCGGCTTCACGGTGGCTGGGCTGGATCGTTCACAGCGGTTCGGGAGGGGACCGCGGAATGTCCGCGGCGACGTGAGTCCGAAAGCTGCTGTCGGCGGCCCCGTCCATGCCCGCCTCGCTCTCGGCAATTCTGCAGTGCCTGTCCTAGGCATGCCTCGCTCAGATGCGGACGGATTCCCGCAGAATCGTCCACTTCCGACGCGCACTGGTTCGCTGCTGGAGAGGTTGGTGCTGTGCCTGCCGACTGCGCCTCCAGCCGCTTCATGCCGGCAGGTGTACAGCGTTCGCTGATTTGGTTAACGAAAGGTTAACGCGCCCCCGGCGCTCCGTGAGTTGTAGCGGCTGGCACGATCAATCGAACCTCTCGGGCGCCGGCGTCTATCTCGACGGGCGTCGTGCCGAAGGCGTCGCCGTCGACCTGCACCGGCGTCGGCCGGTGGGCAACGATCGCCACGTGCGAGCAAGCCACCATGTGTACATCGCCCGCGGTGTCGGGCCGAAGGCGGCCTGCAGCGAGCAGCATCAGTTGACGGAAGAGCGCCGCCCTGCTGCGTGTCTTGAACAGGACGGCTTCGAGCCCCCGTTGCAGGATGCCGGTGCGCGGCGCCAGCACGAAGCGGCCGCCGTAGTGGCGCGCATTGGCGATCACCGCCCAGGTGGCTACGTGGCTGCGGCCGTCGATCGTAACGGCCAGCGCATCTACCGGGCGCACCATGGCGCCGAGGAGCGGGCCGGCGTAGGCAGCCTTGCCCAGGCGGCTTTTCAGGCGTTGGTCGAGGGCGCTCACGATGCGCGCATCGAATCCGGCCCCGACCATGAGCAGGAACGGCTCGCCGTTGACCTGGGCGCAGGCAACCGTTGCCACGGGGCCGCGTAGCAGCGTGTCGGCAACGGCGCTCGGCGTGCGGGCCAAGCCGATCTCGTGGGCCAGGACGTTGCCGGTCCCGACCGGGATGATGCCAAGCGGCATCGGCGAGCCGATGAGCGCGATCGCCGCCTGGCGGATGGTGCCGTCGCCGCCCGCGGCGACGACGGCATCGTAGCGGCC
>DATFCC010000403.1:0-13276 GCA_035253505.1 Hyphomicrobiaceae bacterium | reverse complement strand
GACCCCGGCGGCCGGCTGGAGACGCACTACAACCCGCTCGTCAAGCTGATCACGACGATGGAGAAGCCGGTCATCTGTGCCGTCAACGGCGTGGCGGCGGGAGCCGGCGCCAACGTCGCGCTCGCCTGCGATCTCGTTCTCGCCGGCCGCAGCGCCAGTTTCCTGCAGGCATTCGCGCGCATCGGGCTTGTCCCCGACGCAGGCGGAACCTGGCAGTTGCCGCGTCTGGTGGGTCCCGCCAGGGCGCGCGGGCTTGCCATGCTGGCGGAGCCGCTTCCCGCCGAGAAGGCCGAGGCCTGGGGATTGATCTGGAAAGTGGTCGACGACGACAAGCTCCAGGCGGAGGTGTCGGCGCTGGCCGAAAGGCTGGCCGCCGCGCCCACGTACGCTTTGGGACTGACGAAGCGGGCCATCGCCCTGTCGGCGACCAATACCTTGAGCCAGCAGCTCGACCTCGAGCGCGACCTGCAGCGGCTCGCCGGGGCGTCGCCGGATGCAGCCGAGGGTGTTGCCTCGTTCCTGGAGAAGCGGGCTCCGCGGTTCACCGGACGCAAGGCATGACGGACGACAGGGCGATCGCCCAGGCGAGTGCCAGCGCCATGTGGGCGGAGGATGAGGCCAGCCGCGCCATCGGCATGAAGATCGAAGAGATGGGCCCCGGGTCGGCGGTCCTCTCCATGAGCGTCGGCCAGCAGATGGTCAACGGCCATGGCCTCTGTCACGGCGGCTACATCTTCATGCTGGCGGATTCGGCGATGGCGTTCGCCTCGAGCTCGCGCAACCAGCGCACGGTGGCGCAGCAGTGCCAGATCGCCTATCTGGCGCCGGGCCGGCTCGGCATGCGCCTGATTGCCGACGCGCGGGAGCGGCATCGTGGCGCGCGCAGCGGCATATACGACGTGACGGTGAGGTCCGAGGCCGGCGAGGTCATCGCCGAGTTTCGCGGCCAGACGCGGACCATCGCCGGCCACCTCGTCGCCTAGGCCGGGCGTCCGGCACGGAGCCGATCATGCGCAACCTCACGCCCGACCGCAGCACGCTCGATCCCATCGAGATCGCCTCGCGTGACGAGATCGCCGCCCTGCAGCTCGCACGCCTCAAGCGCACGCTGGTTCGCGTCTACGACCATGTCCCTCACTATCGCCGCGCCTTCGACGCCGCGGGCGCGCGTCCGGGCGACCTCACGTCGCTCGCCGATCTCGCCAGGTTCCCGTTCACGACCAAGGAAGACCTGCGCGCCAACTATCCCTTCGGCCTGTTCGCGTCTCCGGCGGCCGAGATCGTGCGCGTGCATGCCTCTTCGGGCACCACCGGCAAGCCGACGGTGGTCGGCTATACGCGAAGCGACATTGAGACATGGGCCGAGGTGGTCGCCCGCTCTATCCGGGCCGCGGGCGGGCGGCGCGGCATGAAGCTGCACAACGCCTACGGCTACGGGCTCTTCACCGGCGGGCTGGGACTGCACTACGGCGCCGAGCGGTTGGGCGTCACGACCATCCCCGTATCGGGCGGCATGACGGAGCGGCAGGTGCAGCTCATCGCCGACTTCGAGCCCGACATCATCACCGTGACGCCGTCCTACATGCTGGCGATCCTGGATGAGTTCCGTCGCCAGGGCCGCGATCCGCGTCGCACCTCGCTGAAGGTCGGCATCTTCGGGGCCGAGCCGTGGACCAACGCCATGCGCGCCGAGATCGAGGACGCCTTCGACATGCACGCGGTGGACATCTACGGCCTCTCAGAGGTGATCGGGCCCGGCGTCGCCAATGAGTGCGTGGAGACGAAGGATGGTCTGCACATCTGGGAGGATCACTTCTATCCCGAGATCATCGACCCCGGGAGCGGCAGGGTGTTGCCCGACGGCGAGATGGGGGAGCTCGTATTCACCTCGCTCACGAAGGAGGGGATGCCGGTCATCCGCTATCGAACCCGGGATCTCACCCGGCTGCTGCCCGGCACCGCGCGCTCGATGCGCCGGATGGAGAAGATCACGGGGCGCAGCGACGACATGATGATCGTGCGCGGCGTGAATGTCTTCCCGACGCAGGTCGAGGAGCAGATCCTCGAGGTGAAGGGGCTGGCGCCGCACTACCAGATCCTGCTGACGCGGGAAAACCGGCTCGATCAGATTGAGATCGTGGTGGAGGCGGCTCCCGTGGCGGCCGAGGCCGCCGCGCGAGACGCAGCGGCGCGGGATCTCGCCCAGCGCGTCAAGGGCCGCATCGGCATTACCGCCACTATCACGGTTGCCGACCCTGGCGGCGTCGAGCGCAGCCAGGGCAAGGCACGGCGCGTCATCGACAGGCGGCCGAAGGCGTAGCCCCGGCCTTCGTCCGGGACGAGCGGCTTCCGCCAATTGCTACTGACAGAAGGCGCTGCGGCGCCGCTGCGCCAGGTCGAAATGGAAATGGTCGCGGTGCGCTTCGTTGGCCTCGGGGCCGAGCACCGTCCCGAACTGGCTGCACGCTCCCTTGTGCAGCCGCCGCAGGAACTGTGCCTCGGCACTGTGCGTCAGCGCCTCCGGGCGGCCGGAGGGGGGCGTCGTGGCGATGGCCTTGGGGTCGGCGCTGATGTCGGACGTCTTGTCCAGCTTCGCCGTTTTGAGGCGCGCGCGCTTTTCCCCGGCAGCGGAATCGACCTCTGACAGGGCGATGCGGCTGATCTTCCGGTCCTTCTGCGCAGGCGGCGTGGTTTCGGGCGCATTGCGGGAGGAGGACCCCTCCTTGGCCCGGGCGGCTGCCACCCGCTCCGCCTCGCGCTGGTCACGAGCGGTCGGCCCCCAGGCATTGGCAACCTCGATCGTGCGCCCGTCGGCGGTGACGAAGCCGGCGATGTCGATGGCGTTGGCAAGCGCGTGCTCGCTCAGGCGGTCGCTGTTGGCGTGACTGCCGATCCGCGCGCGGCATGCATATCCCGATGCGCTGCGCAGACGTGTGATGGGCGAGCCCAGCACCTCCTGCGCGGCGGGCTGCAAGGTCTTCTCGACCCAGGCGTGAAGGCTCGCAACCATGGCGCAGTTGACGACTGCCGGGGGGCTGAGCTCCACCTTGCCGGCGCCCGAACCGATCCGCCGCAGCGACACCGGCGCCGGTGCGCCGCATTGCTCATGCTTCATGGGCTCGGAGACATCCACGTCGGCTGCAATCGGCGCAAGCAGGCGCACACACTCGCGCAGGGCAGCGATGACCTGGCTGTCCGGCCAGACGTCCGGCTTGGGCGGTTCCGCCAATGTGGTCTCGGGCGGTTTGGGCTCGGGCGGCGGCTCCGCCGGCGAGATGGAGGACGTCTTGCGACGGCTGTCGCGAGCGGGGTCCGCTTCCGGCTCCGTCTCGCGCTTCGAACGTGATCGGCGCGCCGCCAACTGGAACTCGTCGGGCGCGGCGGCTTCCTCCGGCATGGGAACGGGCTTGGCCCGCACCATCTCGATGGGCGCCGCTGCGAGCTTCGTGGCCACGGTGTCGATGCCCGAGACCGCGCCTTGCGGGGTCGCGGGAACCACCGCCAGCCCCAGCACGGCCGCTATCGAAAGCTTGTTCGACACGGAGGCGACGATCCTGGTTGTGTACGCGACCGCCCTCGCAGCATACGCCATGCCGGACCGCATATCCCATCACGCGACCAAGTTGCGGCAAGCATGCCGCGGGCGTGTGGTGGAACTGTGGTGCCTGAAGCTTTGCCGGACTGCAGAGCGCGATCAGGCGGGAGGACGCAGTGTCGCAATCTTGCCCGGAACGGACATCGGGTCCGGCGGCTGCTGCGCGTGGAGCGTCCGCTTCTGGCGGCCGCTGCCCCTCAGGTAGCGGTCGATCGGCTTTTCGATGACCAGGAATATCCAGTAGCCGACCGCCATGCAGGCCACGATCGCTGCCAGCCGCACGGGCAGGTCCACCTGAGCGGGCACGTTGAGATGATCGAGCACCTTGCCGGCGATCGACAACACGAACCAGTGCGAGAGGTAGAGGCTGTAGGAGGCGTCGCCGATCCGGCCCATGGCGCGATTAATGAGCGTATTGCGCTCGAAATAGCTGCGCAGCTTGCAGAAGGTGACGAATACGGCGCCGGCCAGCGCCATGCGCCAGAAGAGGACAATGTCCGCGCCTCCGGCCACGGTCAGCGCGCCCATCAGCAGCAGCAGGAACAGGATGAGCGGGTTGCCGCTTGCGCGCGCGCCGCCATTCTCATCGACGACCCGCATCAGCCACCCGAATCCGAAAGCAAGCATGTAGGGGCTGGCGATCTGGTAGTCCCAGAGCTGCTTGCTCGGGCCGGTGCCGAGCAGGAAGCCGAGAAAGCCCAGTCCCGACAGGATGAAGGCCACGATCAGCTTCCATTGCCGGGAGGCGCCGGCGAGGAACATCAGCGCGAGGGCAACGATGGCGTAGAAGATCATCTCGTGCTCGAGCGTCCAGCCCAGCCCCAGCACCGGGTCTTTCTGCTGCGGCAGGAACAGGTAGGAGCGCACGACGAACATCGGGTCGAGCTCGAGGCCATGCAACTTCCAGCCCGGGTTGAGGAAGTAGGCGGCGATCACGAGCGAGGTGAAGATCCAATAGAGGGGCAGCAGGCGGAAGATGCGGGCCACCATGAACTCCGCGCCGGTCTTGTACGTGGGCGCCTGCATGCAGATCACGTAGCCCGACAGGATGAAGAAGAGCTCGACACCAACACCGCCGAGCACGGTGTAGATCGATGTCTGGATGTGCATGGCCGAGAAGTGCTTGGTCGCGAGGTCGGAATGCCAGACGACCACCTCCAGCGCGGCCAGCGCACGCAGCCACTGCAAATCGTTTCGCTTGATGTGCGCGGATTCCGGTTTCATCTCCCCACCTGCCTCGAGGTCCCCGGCGCCGCCGCACGCTGTCCATAGAGGGAGACCAGCCGCGCCGCGATCGATGTCCAATCGCCGATGGATAGCGCCATCTGATGTGCCGCGCTCGACATCGCGCACCATGCATCCCGGGCACACTGGGCGCGATGGAATGCGCGCGCGACGCCTGCCGCCGTCAATGCGTCGATGCCGATGCCGGCCTGTGAATCTGCAACCTGCTGCCTGAGGCCGGTGCCGGCGGATACGATAAGGGGAAGTCCGTGAAGCCCGGCCTCGATGGCCCCGATCGGGACGCCCTCGAAGCGGGAAGGCATCACGAAATAGTCCCAGCCTTTCAGCGTGTCGAGTTTGTCCTGCCCGAAGCGCGGGCCGTCGACCGTGACGCGATCGGCGATGCGGAGATCGCGGGCAAGGGCCGTGATGTCGGCGCGCTGCGGCCCCGTGCCGACGAGCTCCAACACACCCTTGCCGCCCTCCCGCGCGAAAGCAGCGAAGCCGGAGATGAGCAGGTCGAGACCCTTGTGCTGCATCTCATAGCGACCCAGGAATCCGAAAACGGGAAAGCGCGCTGTGGGGGCGCGTCGGGCAGGCAATTGGGGGACGCCGTCGAAGCGGCTGGAGTAGGCGGCATTGGGCACGAGCTCGACGCGCGCGTTGGGGGCGATGCGCCGTATCACCTCGCATTCGGCCGCGGACACACCTTGCACGAATAGCGCGCCTTCGAGGATGCGCCGTTCAACGAGCTGTAGGTAGAGTGCCGGAAGGAGCCGGGTTGCACGATTGTCGGCGTCGAACACGTGCGAATACCGGCCGTGGACGGTCACCGCATACGGGATGCCGAGACGCCGCAAGCGCAGCACGATAGGTATCAGCATCGGCTGGCGGGCGGCGTGGATGTGAAAGATCGCGCCCGCGTTGGCGCCTGCCGTGATGGCGTTCAGCACCTCCCCGGCGATGCCGATCCTGCGGCCGCGCAGCTTGCGTCCGGCGAGGTCGATCACCTGCAACGGCACATCGATGGGTTCCTTGCTAAGGTCCCGGCCTTCCTCGCGCAGAAAGACGATCTTGGCGTCGATTGCGGCTGCGGACTGCTCAGCGGTGAGCTGGCGCGCGACATTGTACAGCCCGTTGGCCTTGAGATCGTGGGCTTCGCAGACATCGAAAAGCAGGTGACGCACCGCGAGCGGCGGCGGGACGGTGGCGAAACGGCGATGATCCGCGAGCTCGTCAAGCGGTGCGTTCATGAGCCGTGATCCGGGTTTGAATGAAATGGGAGGCCGCAAGACGGACAAGGTTCGCGCCGACGAGCGCCAGGCATCCGCCCGTCAGGCCGTAGAGGCGGCTTAGCAGGAGCGCCAGGACGACCGCCGAGATCGCGCCCAGGACATTGATGGTCAGTGCCCGCCGCGCCGCATCGATGCCGTGCAGGTAGGAGCAGACCATGTCCGCGGCGTAGCCTATGGCCCAGGCTACGACGAGGAGTTGCACCGCGAGAACGAGCGACACATAGGGGGAGGCGGCGCCGTAGAAAACGCTGAGGATGAAGCCCGGCACGGCGAAGGCGACCGCGTAGTAGCCAAGCGTCGGCGGGGCGCCGATCAGCATGTAGACACGTGCCGCTCGCCATGCCTCGGCGTTCCCGCCCTTGCGCTGGGCATGGGCCGCCGTCTGGGGGATGACATTGCACAGGCCGAGGATGATCGGGTTGGCCAGGTTGACAACGTTGAGCGCAGCCTGGAAAGAGGCGGCTGCCGCCGCCCCACCCGCTGCTGCCAGCGCCCACGGCAAGGACTGGACGCGCAAAAGCGACACAACGTTGTTGACGAGCGACCAGCCGCCGATGCCGACGAATTCCGCCGCAGTGTCGCGCAGATCAACCACGTGGCGGAGGGAGAGACGAAGCTGCCAGGCCTGTACTGCGGCACCGGCGCCGCAGGCCAGCGCCATGGCGCCGAAGACCGCAGGCAGCGTCAGTGCCTCGCAGAGCCAAAGGGCGCCCACGGCCGCCACCAGCCCGAGATAGCTGAGCATGTCGCCCGGTATCGCGCTGCTGTGCCTGAACTCCGCCAGCAGGCCGCGGCGCATCGCCTCCTGCAGCTGCCACAAGACGAATGCCGCAAGCACCGGCACGATCAGGTCGCGATGACCGAAAATCGCCAGGCCCGCTGCCAGCACCGCGCACAGCGGCGCCGAATAGGCCAGGACGAGCAGGGTGGTCGCCGCCAGCAGTGGCATGCGGTCGGTGGGCGCGGCGACAGGCAGCCGGATCGACATCGGATAGAGCAGGAGCGAGGAATTGACGAGCTGTAAGCCGAGAAATGCGCCAAACAGCAGCGCGTAAACGCCGTAGTCCTCCGGCACCAGGTGCCGCGCGAGCTGGACGTTGACCAGGAAGGCGCCGAGACTGACGACACCCTGATCAACCAGCGTCCACGACGCTCGGAAGATGTGCTGTCTATCCAACATTGGCGAGATCGGGGGAGCCAGCGGCGGTCTCGTCTTGCCGGAGGCCGGTCTGGCGCGAGACGGCACGGCGCAGATCGCCATAGGCCCACTCCAGATAGCGTCCGGTCGGACCCATCCCGCTCGCGAAGTCGAACCGCGGACGATAGCCGAGCAGGCGCCTGGCCTTCTCGTTGCTGCAGGCCGGCTTGGCGGTGAACAGGTTGAGCGCCTGCGGGTCCGGGAGGATCAGGTCTCCGGGCTGGCGTCCTCCCGACCCGAAGTAGTGCTTCATGACGAGGCCCTTGAGGGGCTCAGGCATGGCATCGAGGCCCGCTTGCAGCATCTGACGTGCGGGGTACCACCGCACGATGATCTGAATGATGCGCTTGGGGTTCTGGGCCACGAGCTTGATGTCGCGCATCAGGCCATGGTTGGACTTGGCGATGCGCTCGGCGGGCCAATATTGGGGTGGTGCCGTGCCGAGGATATCGGCAAACGTGCCGAAGAACTCGGCCCAGGTGACGGGTTTTGGCCCCGACATGATGAAGCGCTCGCCGATCGCCGCGGGATGCACGGCAGCGAGGATGAGCCCATCCACCAGGTCGTCGATGTAGACGGCATTGCACAAGCCTTCGCCGCGGTCCGGCAGGACCACTGAGCCGTAGATGAGGTTCTCGGCCGGCGCGTTGGTCCACGGCTTGGAGAAGGGGCCGTAGACGATGGTGGGCTGAACGATGGTGGCTGGCAGGCCGTGTTCTTTGGCAGCCTTCAGCACCTGTGCTTCCATCTCGAGCTTGCTGCGGACGTAGATCCAGCCGCGATCGCCGTCGCGCGTCTCTTCATCGAGCGGCCCGTCCGGGAACGGCTCATACACCGAGAATGTGCTGACGTAGACGAGGCGGCGCACCTTATGTCTGGCGCAGGCCGCGATCAGGTTCTCGTTGCCCGTGATGTTCTGGGCACGCGAGCGCGGGTCGTAAGCGCAATGGATGACGTAGTCCATGCCCGCCACGGCCTTGTCGATTTCCTCCGCGTTGGCGAGATCGGCCGCCACGACCTCCACCGGCATGCGGGCGACGCGCGTGGCATGGCCGAAGTTGCGGATGAGACAGCGCACGCTTGCCCCTTGCGCAACCAGCGTTTCGGCAAGACGGCCGCCGATGAAGCCGGTGGCGCCGGTTATCAGCACCTTGCTGTTCGGAGGGAGCGACGGGGCGAGCGCGCCTTGCGGCCGCGCGGGTGTGGGCACGTCCGCCCAAGCCGAGGTGAGCGGCTTGCGGCTCTTGTAGGCCCGCTCGATCATATCGACGGAGGCAACGCCGGCGGTGCCGGTGACGCCGGCGTTGGCCACCCCGAAGACGCTGTTCTTGAAATCGCGCAGCTCGGAGTCGAACAGCTCGGGAAAGAACTGAGGCTCCATGTTGCTGCCGCTGATGCCGTCGCGCACGAAGGCGAGAGCGTTCGGGGAGCCTGCCAATACCTCGTTCTTGTAGAGATGCACCTCGACAAAGCCCTTCGAGCCGTCGATGCGGATCGTGTTGCGCAATTCGCGCGTGCGGCTGAGCTCGATGCGGCCTGTGGCACCGGACGTCATCGTGCAGTCGAGGACGCAGTCTGCCTCGACACCGCCTTCGGCGTCGTCGCGGTAGGCGATCTCGGCCGCCCGGCCGAACCACCACGAGACGAGATCCAGGGTGTGGGCGCCTGTGTCCATGAGAACGCCACCGCCCGACAGGGTCGGATTGAGGATGGCGGCGGTGCTGGTGTCCCAATTGAAGACGAAGCCCTCGCGCGCGTCGAAGTGGCGAATATCGCCTAGCGTGCCTGAGTCGATCAGTGCCTTGGTCCACCTGGCGATGCGCAGATAGCGACGCAGCAGGCCCACCGATAGCGTGACGCCGTTCGCGTTTGCCGCTTCGATGATGCGTTCGCAGTCGCCGACCGTCGTAGCCAGCGGCTTCTCCATGAATACATGCTTGCCGGCTGTGGTCAGGCCCGCGCCGATGGCCCCGTGCAGCGAATGAGGTACCGCCACGATGGCAGCATCGAACTGGTCCAACATGGTGCGCCAGTCGGAACCTTTGACAACAGACTTGCCCTTTGAGCCCATCTTGCGGGCCACCACGGCGATGCGGGCAGGAGAGGTGTCGATCAGCACCGACGGCATCCAGCCGACCCGCTTGAGCGCCGGCACCAGGTGATGATCGACGACGGCGCCGCACCCGATGATGGCAAGCCGCGGCAATTGCTTGGAACTCATCTGCAATTCTCCCTCTTCTAGCTGGCTGCCGTCTCGCCCGCATGGGCGCGCACTGCGGGGGCCGGCCGCGCCACGGAACGCGACCTCAGGACCCGCTCATAGGCTGCCAGCGCGTCGGTGGCGGCCTTCTCCCAGGTGTAGTGAACCGCTGCGTGACGGCCGGCGGCACGGCCCATGACAGCCAGGCGCGCCGGATCGCCGGCAAGCCTATCCACCGCGGCTCGCAGCCCCTCGACGTCGCCCGGCTCGACAAGCTCGCCGAAGCGCGCATCGACCTGGTGCGGAATGCCGCCGACGCGCGAGGCCAGCACCGGCAGGCCGTGCGCCATGGCCTCCAGCACAACCAGCGGGAACGTGTCGGCCAGCGTCGGGAACACGAACAGGTCCGAGCGCCGGAAGACGGCTCCCACCGCGGCGCCGCTCAGGCGCCCGGTGACGACGATGCTCTGGCCGGGCCGGCACCGGGCGATGTAGGAGGCGTAGTCGATCTCGGGGCGCTTATCGCCGGCCACGATCAGCAGATAGGGGCGCTCCAGTCGGGCAAATGCCTCGAGCAGGACAGGCAGGCCCTTGTTGGGCGTATGGTTGGCGAGGAACATGCAGGCCGTCTGCCCCGGTGTCCTCTGGGCGGGGATGCCGAGCCGCGCAAGCTCGTCGGCGTCGTCGGCCGCCGGCGCTAAAGGGGGTGATACGCCGTTGGTGACCACGGGCAGCTCGGCGCCCGTGAACCCCATCCCGCGGACGATGTCGAAGTCCGCCGGCGACAGAGCAAAAATGCCGTCTGCATGCCTGACAACCCGGGCCACCGGGGCTTCCACCAGCCTCTTCCAGACGGTGCGGCGGAGCGGGTCGAACCCATAGACCTGGCCGCCGTTGGCAACCTCGTTGAAGCCATGGGTGGTGACGACGTAGGGCACGCCACGCGCGAGGCAGGCTCTGGCGACTCGCTGCATCTCCAGCGCCGGCATCGGATTGTGGATGTGGACGAGGTCGAAATCCCCCTCGCGCACGATGCGCGGCAGATTGGAGCGGTAGAACAGCGTGCTGTACCGGGCCGGCAGCCGCGACCAGGGCATGACCGGCGGAAGCCAGGTGGTGACGGGACTACGGTGGAGGCGGCCGGCGGCGCGCTCCACGCGCACCTTGTCGCCCATCATGTTGGCGACGGTGATGCTGCAATGGTCTGCGAGCGCCGCGCACAGCTCTTCGCCGGCGCGCGCCCCGCCACTGACCGCCAGATGGGGCGGCACCACGATCGCCGCGAGAACCTTGATCATCGATATTTAGCCATCAACGCCGGGGCGAGGTCCGGCTCGCGCCACAGGTCGGCGAGCGCGTCGTCGATGCTCGCCTGCGGCGTCCAGCCGAAACGGGCGCGGATCTCGGTGATGTCGGCGGCGAGGAACGGCCGGTCTACCTTGCGCAGGCGAACCTGCTCCTGCTCGAGGGCGAAGCCGTTGGCGGTGATCTGCTTGAGCTTCTCGACGATCTCGGCGACCGAGTAGGTTTGCGACGTGCCGAGATTGACGGTCTGCGTGCTGCCGGGCGCGATGCCGGCCTTGAGGGCGACGGCGATGAAGCCGCGCGCCGCATCGACGACATGGATGTAGTCGCGCTTGGGCCACATGTTGCCGAGGCGAAGGGTGCGGTGCCCGGCCTTGAGCTGCGCGACGATCTCCGGCAGTAGGTGCGGGTTGGTCTCGCCCGGCCCCACGACGTTGAAGAGGCGCACGATGACGGCCGACAGCTTTCGCTGCTGCGCGAAGTAGCGCACGTAGTGCTCGCCGTGCAGCTTGCTGAATCCATAGACGTCGGTTGGCGCAACCGTTGCCGTCGCTTCCACGTGCGGCTTGTCGTCGGGCTGGTAGACCGCGCCGCTGCTGGCGAAGACGAAACGTGCGCCTTCGGGAGCGTGCGCCAGCAGATTGACCGTGCCATGCACGTTGGTCTGCACCGCCAGGCTCGGGTTCTCCTCGCATTCGGGGATGTAGTGGATGGCGGCGAGGTGGATGATGATGTCGGGTGCAAACTCCGTCATGAGGCGGGCGACGGCTGCCGCATCGGCAATATCGATCTCGGCCAACGTCAGCCGGTCGCGGGTGCACCGGCCGAGGCGAAGCGGCCCGCTGCGCAGGTTGTCCAGGACGCAAACGGCATGACCATCGCACAGGAGGCGGGTGACCTCGCGCCCAACGAAGCCGTTGCCGCCGGTAACGAGGACCCTGTGTGTTGCCGGTTCTGCCATGTTCGGGCTTCGCTCAGGTGCCGCCGTCGCGGAAGCGGCTCGCGTAATAGAGCCGGTCGCCGGCGGCGTAGGATGGGTAGGCGGTGAGGTCGACTTCGGCGAGCACGATGCCGTCGACGCGCAGGTCGTTGTCCTGCATGCGGCGCACGGCCTCCGTAACGGACGCGCGCGGGGTGTGCTTCCAGTCGGCGACGAGCAGCGACAAATCGGCGAAGCGCCCGAGAAACACGCACTCGGCCGAGAGGATCGCCGGCGGGGCCTCGAGCAGGATGACATGGAAATGGTGGCGCGCCTGGGCCAGCAGTTGTCCCATGTCGCGCTCCAGGGAGGCGAACGAGGCGAACGGATTGAATGCGCCGTTGAGCCCCGAGGAGCGGCGCAGCTCCGCGATGGGATGCTCCTCCTGCTCCGCCAGGATCTGGTGGATGAGCTCGGGATGGCCGAGAACATCGTCGATGCTCGGGCCGGCACCCATGTGGCTCGACGGCGTCGTATCGACGATCAGCACCCGGCGCCCTTCCTCGCTCAGGGAGCGGGCCAGCTTCTCGACCAGGTTCGATTTGCTCTCGGCCGGCAGCGCGCACGTGACCATCACCACGAACGAGGCCGGGCTTTGACCCGCCAGACCCGCCGCCACGCACAGGGACCGCAGCGCCTCGCGCTGGTCGGCGAGCTGCTGGGCGGACGCCCGCTTCGGCGTGGCGGGGATCATCCCCATGCAGCGTACGCCGGTCGCCTCGCTGACGCCGTGCTCGGTGCGGAACCCCGTGTCGCGGCGCTCGAGAAGCAGGATCAACCCGACGCCGGCTGCCAGCGCGGCGACGATGCCCGTGCCGAGGATGGCAATGGGATTGGGTCCGGATGGGAGTGCAACCGGCTCGGCCTTGGTGAGGCCCTGTCCGGCGAGCGCCATCAGCTCATCCGGATCGACGACCGACGCGCTCAATCTTTGCTGCTCGCTGAGCCGGTGCTCGGCGGACGCGAGATTGGCGCGGGCCTGCGCGACCACGGGATGACGGTCGCCATACGTGATCACCGCCTCGGCCAGCGTGCTTCTGGCGACGCCTTCCGCCGCGCGCAGGCGCTGGATGACGCGATCGTTCAGGTATTCGACGGCGAATGCGTTGGCCAGCCGGGCCGCCTCGGCGGGCGATCCCGAGGTGACCGAGATGTTGATGAGATAGGAGCGCGCATCGTTGGAGACGGCGAGCTTCTTGGCCAGGTTGCGGGCGGCGAGCTCGACGTTCGAGGGCCGGGGCGTGCCCGGCGGCGACGACTGCAGCACGCCCAGCAGTCGTGCCAGCAGGCCGGGCGAGGCGTACGCCGGGTCCTCGTCGAGCTTGAGACGCGCTGCCACGCGCCGCGCCATCATCGGCGACCGCACGATGCGCGCCTCGCCCTCGACCAGCACGCCCGCCTCCAGCGCGGCGACGGGAGGTGGCTTTACCTTGCCGGCCTCCTCCTGCCCGAAATCAAGTTGGATGACCGCATCGGAAGT
>DATFCC010000402.1:0-4524 GCA_035253505.1 Hyphomicrobiaceae bacterium | reverse complement strand
CTCGATGTCGCCGCACAGTGACACGGCGAACGCACGCAGGTTGGGGATGAGCCCCAACATGGCCTCCTTCAGCGGAATGGATTGGGTGTTCAACGCCCCTTCTCCCTCTTCTCGAGCGCCTCGAGCAGCCGGATGAAGCGGTCCGGGATCGGCTCCTGTTCGACGTCGGAGAAGATAGCCCTGAGCTGGCGACCGAGCTGCGCCTGCAGCGACCTGTCCAGCAGGCCGCGGGGCGTACCACAAACGTCGGACGGCCGTGACCGCGTGTCTGCCTGGCGCTCCCAATCGCTCTTGCTGTGTGCAAGATACGGCTTGTTTTCCTTCATGGATTTCCGCGACTTCTGCCGGTGCTCTGCTTCGGTTTTCTCGCCCGCCTCCGCTGTCGCGGACCATCGGGCGGACCCGTCTTTTTCTGCCATTGGTGCCCTCCTTCGCCCCAACCCACACGCGCCCTTGGCTGTATCGTGAACTAAACGACCTAGGCGCGCCAAAGGTTCCATGTCCGGAACTTATTGGTTGCTGGGGAGTTGCTAGCCCGGGCCGGACACTCGGCCGAAGGAGGGAATATGTCTGTCGCAGAGCGGATCACCGGCCATTTACCATACCTGCGCCGCTTCGCCCGTGCCGTAACGGGGAGCCAGAAGAGCGGCGACGCCTACGTGGTGTCGACCCTCGAGGCGATCCTGGCGGATCCCACCATCTTCTCCCAGACCTTGCCGGCGCGTGCCGCCCTTTATCGGACATTCCTGAAAATCCTTGGCTCGATTGCCTGGAACAACGAGCGTTCCGGCGACGCGGCGGGCCCGGGTCTGGAAGCGGCTCAGCGCAACCTCGAGGCGCTGACGCCGAAAGCGCGCCAGGCGTTCCTTCTGGTGTCGGTGGAGGAATTCTCGCCGCAAGACGCGGCTCTCGTCATGGACATCGACGAAAGCGAGCTGCAGCGACTGGTCGATGAGGCCGGCCGGGACATCGCGCAACAGATCTCGACGGACGTCGTCATCATCGAGGACGAGCCGCTGATCGCGCTGGACCTGGAACGTCTCGTCACGGGCCTCGGCCATCGCGTGGTGAAGATTGCGCGCACCGAGCGTCAGGCGATCGAAGCCGTGAAGCGGGCCCGCCCGGGGCTCATACTCGCCGATATCCTGCTCGCCGACGGCAGCTCGGGCCTGGATGCGGTAAACGAGATCCTACGCACGTTCTCGGTGCCCGTGATCTTTGTCACCGCATACCCGCAACGCCTGCTGACCGGCACGCGTCCGGAGCCCACGTTCCTGATCACCAAGCCGTTCCATCCCGACAACGTCAAAGCCATCATCAGCCAGGCTCTGTTCTTCGACATCCGCGGCCGGCCCGAGCAGCCGCGACTGGCGACTGCATGAGGCAGGCATCCCGCGAGCCGATCATGGCGGGGGTGCGGCGCACCGGTACCCGCTGCGCAAAATTGATCGACCGAGCGGGAACTTAGTCCCCCCATGGCCGTTTGCCCGGATTGCCGCGGCGTAGCGCGGCGCGAACGGGGTCTCTTGATGGGTGACGAGCGCGAGCTCCTGCGACAGGTGCGGGAACAGAACTCCCGCTTGCAGCAGCTCATCGAGTTGACGGCGCGGCTGCTGGAGCATTCGAAGGAGCTGCTGCGCCGGCTGGGTCCCGGCAACGGCGGTCCCAATGATGCCGGCCGGCGTGGGCGCCGGGAAACTTGACCTTGGCGCGGCCGGCCTTTGCGGAATAGACTTTTGCGTGCCCAGGTGGCACCCGCGGCTGAACGGGAAAAAAAGCTCGACACGGCGATCCCCCGGGCGCAATTCACGCCCCGCGTGCTCGGGCTGCTCGCCCGCGGACCGCAAGCCGCACCCCTCGCGCGTGCGATGAATATTCTGATCGGAGGCGGTCATGAAGGCGGTCTATATCGAACGGCATGGCGGACCGGAAGAGCTCAAGTACGGCAATCTGCCCGATCCCGTGGCGCGCGCCGGCGAGGTGGTGGTCGACGTTCATGCAGCGAGCGTAAACGGGGCCGACTGGAAGGTGCGCACCGGCGAATCCTACGCGCAGACCCAATTCCCCTACGTGCTGGGGCGTGACTTCTCGGGCGTCGTCAGCGCGGTCGGAGATGGTGTCGGCGACCTTGCCGTGGGCGATGAGGTGTTCGCGGTCTGCGATGTGGGCCAGGAGGGCGCCTATGCCGAGAAAATCGCCATCAAATCGGCCATCGTTGCGCGCAAGCCAGCGTCGCTCTCGCATCAGCAGGCCGCGGCGGTCGCCCTTGCCGGCCTGACGGCGCTCGTCTCCGTCGAGGACACCCTGCAGCTCCGGCGCGGCGAGACCATCCTGGTCCAGGGTGGTGCCGGCGGCGTCGCCAGCATCGCCGTCCAGCTCGCCAAGCATCTCGGTGCGCGCGTCATCACCACGGCCAGCGCCGCCAACCACGCCTACCTGCGTGAAATCGGTGCCGACGTGATCCTCGACTACAGGGGGGAGGATTTCACCAGGGCCGCATCCGGCTGCGACGCCGTGTTCGACACGGTCGGAGGCGAGGCGGCCAAGCGCTCGTTCGCCGTGCTGAAGCCGGGCGGACGCGCCGCATTCATCGCCTCCGGCGCGCAGGCACCCCGCCCGCCCCGCAGCGACGTGCAGTCGCTGCGGCCCAACGTGCTGCGCGACCGGCCGCACCTCGACCGCATTGCCGCCCTGGTCGCGGCGAAAGCGATCAAGGTTCCCGAGATCACCGCCTTTCCGCTGGCGCAGGCCGAGGCCGCCCACCGGATCAGCCAGTCCCGCCACCTGCGCGGCAAGCTCGTTCTCAAGGTGCGCTGACCCGCCGCGGGGCGTTAACGTTGGGGAAAGCGCCCGCCGCTACTCTGCCGCGGTTGACCGGCCGGGGGTTTTCGCTGCCGTGTTGCACAGTGTGGCGCTTGCCGAGATGCCGGGCAGCGACCCGGCGCGTGTCGGATCGCCGGCGCTTCGCGTGCGCAGCCTTTGCAAGTCGTTCGCGAAGCCGGCGGTCGACCGTCTGGACCTCACCATTCGCTCCGGCGAGCTCTATGCCCTGCTCGGCCCCAACGGCGCCGGCAAGACGACAACGCTGCGCATGATTGCCGGCCTGCTGCCGCCCGACGCCGGCAGCATCGAGATTTTCGGCATCGACGCGCTGGCCGACCCGGTCGCCGCCAAGCGCGTCACGGCCTGGCTGCCGGATGAGCCGATGATCTACGACAAGCTCACGCCAGTCGAATACCTGGAGTTCGTTGCCGGGCTTTGGAACGTGGAGCGACGCCGCGCGGAACGCAACGCCGGCGAGCTGCTCGAGGTTCTCGAGCTTGCGGATCGCGCGCACGTGCGCTGCGAAGGCTTCTCGCGCGGCATGAAGCAGAAGGTGGCGCTGGCGGGCGCGCTCGTTCACGACCCTTCCCTGATCATGCTCGACGAGCCGCTGACCGGGCTCGATGCGGCCATCGCCCGCCAGGTCAAGGACCTGCTCATGCAGCGCGTGCGCTCGGGCGCCACCATCATTCTCACCACCCACATCCTCGAGGTGGCAGAGAGGCTGGCCGACCGGATCGGCATCGTCGACCATGGCCGCCTGATCGCCGAGGGCACCTTGGCCGAGTTGCGATCGGCGCAGGGCAGCAGCGGCGCGGCCACGCTCGAGGACGTCTTCCTGGCCGCCACCGCGAGGGACGCGAAAGGGGCATGACGCTGCGCCCCGGATCGCTGCCATGGCTGCTGGCCCACGACCTGACGCTCCACTGGCGCCGGTTCATGGAGGTGTTCGCCCGGCTTTCCACGGCTGCCACGTGGGTGACGCTGGCCGCGGGCACGGCAGTGCTGCATCTCGTCGCCTGGCCCGTCGCCAGGTGGCTGGTGGGCCAGATCGAGGGAGGCGGCGCTGAGCGCACATCGACAGCCGCAGTGCTCGTCGCCTCCGTGCTGGCGTGGATGGTGGCGCAGGGCCTGCTCGGCATGGCCCGCTCGCTGCAGGAGCGCGGCAGCAGCGATCTGCTGTTCAGCTCGCCCCTGCCGGTGCGCCTCGTGCTCGCGTCGCGTGCACTGGCGATGGTTGCCAGCTCCTTCGGATCGGTGGGGCTGCTGGTGCTTCCCGTCGCCAACATGTGCGCCCTGATCGGTGGCCCGGTGTGGCTCGCCGCCTACCCCGCCTTGCTGGCCCTCAGCCTGATCGGCACCACCGCGGGGATGTCGGCTGCCATAGGCCTCTTCCTGGTGCTCGAGCCGCGGCGCGCCCGCATGGTGGCTCAGCTTTGTGCCGCCTTCGCCGGAGGTGCGTTCCTGCTTGGCGCGCAAGTGGTGGCGATGCTGCCCGAAGGCGCACGCGCGCTGGTCAATGCCTACATCGCAGGCTCGAATGCCGCCGCGCTCCTCGACGTGGGCTCGATCGGCTGGCTCGCCGCTTTCGCGGTGATCCTTGCGGCATGGGCGATCGTGCTCCTGAGCGATGGCTTCCTGCGCGCGAGCCTGCGCGCGGCAAGCGCCTCAGGCGAGGGCGCTGCGAGCCGAGGCCTCCCC
>DATFCC010000401.1:0-10859 GCA_035253505.1 Hyphomicrobiaceae bacterium | reverse complement strand
GTCGAGGCGCATGTCCCTGCGAGCGTATCCCTGCCGATGGACCCGCAGATCGTGGCCATCGCCGACGAGGCAGCCGCTCAAGGCCGCCCGATCTACCTCGCTGTGCCCCGGCGCGCACCCCTGCTGCATGAGGTCGCCGCGCGCCATCCGCTAATCGCCGAGGCCATCACGGTGGATACGGGCGCCTACGGGGGCGTCGACGAGGCGGCCGCGGAGCTTGCGCAGCATTTCCCGGAGGGGTTCGATTTCATCGCCGGGGACAGAGCGGAGATCGTGCAGCATCGGCCGGAGGGCGATGCGGAGGAGGACACGCCGGAACTGACGGTGGTGCGCAGCCGGTTTGGGGCGCTGCCATTCCTGCTGCGCGAGCTGGCGCTCAGTCTGCGGCCGCACCAGTGCGTCAAGAACCTGGTGGTGTTCGTGCCGATCGTGCTCGGCGGCCAGCTCACGGACGCGGGCCAGCTCATCAACGCCCTCGTCGCCTTCCTCGCCTTGAGCTGCATTGCGTCGGGAACCTATCTCATCAATGACATCTGGGACATCGCCGAGGATCGCAAGCACTGGTCCAAGCGGCATCGCCCGATTGCCGCGGGCCGCCTGCCGCCGGCGACCGCCCTGTGGACCGCGCTGGCCTGCATCGGCATCGGCGCCCTGCTTGGTGCGTTCGTCTCGTGGCGTGCGGAGGCCATGCTGCTGCTCTATCTGGCCGTGACGCTCGGGTACACGGTGCACCTGAAGACGGTCGCCTTCGTCGACGGCCTGGTTCTGGCAACCCTGTTCACGATCCGGCTCGGCATCGGCGCGATCGCTGCCGACGTGCCGCCATCGCCCTGGCTGTTCGTGTTCTCGATGTTCCTGTTCGCCTCGCTCAGCTATGCCAAGCGCCACACCGAGATCGTCAAGGCCCTGGCGCGCCAGGGCAAGGAGCTGGGCGGCCGCGGCTATCGGGTGGTCGACGCGCCGATCATGCTGACGGTGGGCGTGTCGACGGGCATCGGCGCCGTCATGATCATGGTGCTCTACATCGTCGAGGAGGCGTTCCGGAACAGCTTCTACGGCAGCACAAGCTGGCTATGGGGGTTTCCGCCGCTGATCTTCCTGTTCGTCGTGCGCATCTGGCTGCTGAGCGCCCGCGGCGAGATGAGCGACGATCCCGTCGCCTTCGCCATCCGGGACCGCACAAGTCTCGCGCTCGGCACCCTGTTGCTGCTGTGCTTCGGCTTCGCATGGCTCGGATAGCGCAATGTCCGGCGCCGTATCTCTCGCACGCCAGGTGCTGGCCCGCTCGGAAGGCCGGTTCCTTGTTGCGGGGGGAATCGCGGCGCTGGTGAACTGGCTCGCGCGCTTTCCGGTCGAACTGTTCCTGCCCTACATCGCCGCCTTGCTGGTCGCCACTGCGATCGGCATGACGTGCGGCTTCCTGCTCTACCGGGCCTGGGTGTTTCCAGGCTCCGCGCGTCCGCTGGCGCAGCAGGCGGGCGACTTCGTCCTGGTCAATCTGGGGGGCCAGGCAGCCATGCTGGCGGTTGCCGCTCTGACGCGCGAGCTCATGCTCCTGGCGCAGGTCGAGACCCTGGTTGCGGGTGCCGCCGCGCACGCGCTTGGGATCGCGGTCGGCGCCGTCGTCAACTACCTGGGCCACCGCGATATCACGTTCGCCGGCCGAGCCGGGCAGCGGCCTGACAAGTCATAGCCGTCCGGGCCGGCCTCAGGCCGCCGCGAACTGGACCGTGCCGATGGCCATGGCAACGGCGGCTTGGGTGGGGTCGATGACCGGCACGCCCAGCGCCGTCTCCAGCGGCCGGCGATGGCGCGCCATGCCTGCGCATCCCATCACGATCACGTCGGCGCCGTCCTCCTCGCGCAACTCCTTGCCGACCTCGATCATGCGATCCAGCGTCTTCTCGCCCGAGGCGGTCTCGGCCACGCTCATGTTGAGCGGCCGCTCGCCGGCGAACCGCGACAGCAGGCCCATCTGGCGCATGTAGCGCACATGGCGGCGGATCGAGCGCTGGCCGATGGCGATGACGCCGAACCGCTCGCCCCGCGCCAGGGCGGTCAGCACGCCGGCCTCGTTGATGCCGAACACCGGCCGCGCGGTGGCCTCGCGGCACACCTGCAGGCCGGGATCAGAATAGCAGGCAATCACGAACGCGTCGGCGTCGTTGCTCTCCGCCACCAGGCGCTTGAGCGGCAGGGTGACGCTCTCGACGTGCTCCTGGGTCTCGATGCCGTAAGGCCCCTCGCGCAAGGTGCGGCAGTCGATCTCCGGCCCGTCGGCGAAGGCGACTGGGGCAAGCGCGTCGGCAAGCCCCTTCGTCACCACCTCGTTGGAGTTGGGGTTGACCACCAGTATGCGGCGGCGGGGGCGCGAAGCCATGCTGGCATCCTCCTCGATTTGGCGCCATTCTTGGTCCGGCCGCAGGCCGCCGTCCAGCGCAAACGCCCGAGCAGGAGTGTCGAGAGATGCCGCAAGCCCAATTCGACTGCGTGATCCGCGGGGGCCGGGTCGGCACCGCGGCCGACGAGTTCGATGCCGACGTCGGCATCAGCGGCGGCGTGATCAGCGCCATCGGCCGCAAGCTCGACGCCGGGGCGACGGAGATCGATGCCGCCGGCCACCTGGTGCTGCCCGGAGGCATCGACGCGCACGCGCACATCGAGCAGCTTTCCGCCGCCGGCATCGTCAACTCCGACACCTTCGAGAGCGCCACCGTGGCCGCCGCCCACGGCGGCACCACGACGGCCATCTGCTTTGCCGCCCAGCACAGGGGCATGAACCTGCAGACAGTGGTGACCGACTACATGGCGCTCGCAAAGAAAGGCGCGGTCATCGACTACACCTTCCATCTGATCATCGCCGACCCCACCGAGGTGACCCTCAAGGAGCACGTGCCGGCGCTCGTGGCGCAGGGGCACTCCACCCTCAAGGTCTTCATGACCTACGATCTGCTCAACGTCGGCGACGAGAAGCTGCTCGACATCCTGGTGGCGGCGCGGCAGTCGCGGGCGCTGGTGTGCGTGCATGCGGAAAACCACGGCATGATCTCGTGGATGGGCAAGAAGCTCGTCGAGAGGGGTTACACGGCGCCCAAGTACCACACGATCAGCCACCCGCGCGGATGCGAGGCCGAGGCGTTCAACCGGCTGATTACGTTCGCCGAGCTCATCGACCAGCCGATCATGATCTTCCACGTCTCGACCGCCGAAGGCGTCGAGGTGATCCGGCGCGCCCGCGACCGCGGCCTGAAGGTATTCGCTGAGACCTGTCCGCAATACCTGTTCATGACCGGCAAGGACCTCGACAAGCCGGGCACCGAGGGTGCCAAGTGGATGTGCTCGCCGCCGCCGCGCACGGAGGCCGACCAGGAGGCGATCTGGCGCGCCCTGGCACTCGGCGATCTGCAGGTGATCTCCTCCGATCACGCACCCTACGCCTATGACGAGACGGGCAAGCTGATGGCGGGTCCCAACCCGACCTTCAAGCAGATCGCCAATGGCCTGCCGGGCATCGAGGCGCGTCTGCCCGTCCTGTTCGACGCCATGGTGTCGCAGGGCAGATTGGGCCTGCAGAAGTTCGTCGCGCTGACGGCGACCGAGCCCGCCAGGATCTACAATCTCTACCCGCGCAAGGGCTCGATCGCCATCGGCGCCGATGCCGACATCGCCGTCTGGGACCCCAAGCGCAAGGTCAAGCTCGCCGACAGCCTGATGCACGACGGCGCGCGCTACACGCCCTATGCAGGTCGCACCGTGACCGGCTGGCCGGCGACCGTGCTGCGGCGCGGCGAGGTGGTGGTGAAGGACGGCAAGCTCGCGGCGAAGCCGGGTTCGGGCACCTGGCTGCCGCGCGCCGGCGGCCCGGCTGCGGCGCCCCTCGGCCGCCTCGTTCCCGACATGGACCCCGCCCTGAACTTCGGCGCCAAGCTGCTCTGATCCACCCACGGCGCTCTGTCGAAGCGTACAGGGGAGAACAACATGGGCGAAGGTGTGGGACTGCGCGAGGTCGGTTTTTTCGACTGCGCCGGCGGTGGGCAGGTCGTCGTCGCCGATGGCATCGCCTACATCGGCCATATGCGCAGCCCGCACGGAACCTCGATCGTCGACGTGCGCGATCCACGGAACTGCCGCGAGCTGGCAAAGATCGCCATGCCGCCCGGTACGCACTCGCACAAGGTGCGCGTGGCGAACGGAATGATGGTCGTCAACCACGAGCTCAACGCCGCCGATACCAATCCTGTGCCGGCCGGCTTCAAGGGCGGCATCGGCGTCTACGATATTTCCACGCCCTCGAAGCCGCGCGAGATCACGCGATGGGAGACGCATGGCAAGGGCGTACACCGCTTCGATTTCGACGGGCGCCATGCATATCTGTCGGCGACGCTCGAGGGCTACGTCGGCACGGTCGTGCTCATCATGGACCTGAAGGACCCGCGCAAGCCGGAGGAAGCCGGCCGCTGGTGGATGCCGGGGCAGTGGACCGGCGGAGGCGAGCAGCCGACCTGGGCGCGCGATGCGCACCGCTGCCACCATCCCCTGCGGCTCGGCAACCGGCTCTACACCAGCTACTGGCTGGCGGGCTTCGTCATTCTCGACATCGAGGACATGCAGAAGCCGAAGCTCGTCTCCGCGCTCGACTGGTCGCCGCCGTTCGCGTGCCCAACCCACACGGCCCTGCCGCTGCCGTTCGACATCAACGGGCGCCGGTACATGATCGTCGCCGACGAGGACGTGGTGCGCGGCGAGAACGACGTTGCCGCCTTCATGTGGACCGTCGACATCACCGACGAGCACCATCCTGCCCCGGTCGGCAGCTTCCAGGTCGAGGGCATCGAAGGCAAGCCGCAGCCGACCATGACGAGTTGCCATCAGCCGTGCGAGAAGGTGACCGGCACCGAGATACCCTTCGCCTGGTTCGCGCACGGCCTGCGCATCATCGACGTGAGGAACCCGCACACGCCGCGCGAGGTCGCGCACTACATGCCCGACGTCCCGTCAGGCACCGATCGCGTGTCGAGCAACGACGTGACGGTCGATGAGCGCGGCCTGATCTACCTGATCGACCGGCGGCGCGGGTTGACCATTCTCGAACGCCTGTAAGCCCGACCGCCGCCTGTCAGAAACAGCGAGCCAGCCGATGTCCGACACCACCGCCGAGGTCGAGCGCCATTACAACCGCGCAGGCCTGACCGACCGCATCCTCGCGGCCCTGAAGGAAGCCGGCAAGGACATCGACCGGCTGACGATCGACGATCTTGCCCCGATCGATGAGTTTCACTCCCGGCGGCGCCTCGCCACCGAGGAATTGGCACGCATGCTCGCCCCGCAGCCGGGGCAGGCGCTCATCGACATCGGCTCGGGGCTCGGCGGACCCTCACGCTACCTGGCCAAGGTCTACGGCTGTCAGGTGAGCGGGGTCGACCTGACGCCGGAATTCGTCACCGCCGCGACGGAGCTGGCACGGCGCGCGGGCCTCGCAGACAAGGTCAGCTTTCGCCAGGGCTCCGCGCTCGAGCTGCCCTTCGCCGATTCCAGCTTCGACCTGGCCTGGTCGCAGAACGTGGCGATGAACATCGCCGACCGGCCTCGCTACTACGGCGAGATGCGCCGCGTGCTGCGCGCCGGCGGCCGTCTGGCGATCCAGGATGTGGCCCTCGGGCCGGCCGGCGATCCGCACTATCCGGTCATGTGGGCCGACACGCCGGCGACGAGCTTCCTGCGGACGCCAGAGGAGACACGCGCCCTGCTGGAAGGCGCCGGCTTCGAGGTTCTTGCCTGGCACGACAACACGGACGCGGCCATCGCCGAAGCCAAGGCGGAACGGGAGCGGGCAACGGCCGCCGGGCCCGGCCAGCGCCCCGTGCTCGGCATCCACGTCGTCGTCGGCCCGACCTTCTGGGACAAGGCGCGCAACGGCCAGCGCAACATGGTCGAAGGGCGCATCCGCCTGATCAACGCGGTGCTCCTGCTCGCCTGAGGCGGCATCGCGCGCCGCGCTGCAAGCCATGACATTTTGGAAATCCTGACCACTATTCTCCACAAGAGGCGCGTGCCCCTGGGCCGGTGCGCCGTGACGACTCACGCGAGCAGTCTGCATTGGCGATCGCTGTGTTGGAAAAAATCAAGCCCTCCAGGTGCGCGGGAGTGCTGCGCGTCAGTCACGCCGGAAGGATTTCACCGGAACGTTATTGCCGCTGTCACAAAGCGCGACCTAAGCTGCCGGCCAACAAGAAGGGCGGGCGGCGGCTGTCGGCAGGCAATGTCGGGGCCGGAATGCAGGACGAGAAGATCAGGCGACCCAAGGTCGGGAACACGGTCGTCGCGCAGCACTTTCCCACCGTTTTCATGCTTCGCGAGTTCGAGGGAAGCGACGCACTCAACCGCAAGCTGGAAGAGTTGATGTTGCGGCTGGAGAGGGAGACGACGAACATCGCCTCCCGCACCACCAATATCGGCGGCTTCCATTCCGAAACGAACCTGTTCTCACGCTCCGAGCCGGAGCTGGCGGCACTGCGCGAGATCATCGAGCAGGCGGTCGATGACTACGTGCCGAAGCTGGTGGCGGCCAACTGCCTCGCGGCGCCGTCGGCCGGCCTCAAGATGCGGCTGTGGGCCTGGGGTATCAACATGCGCTCCGGGGACATCAACTTCCAGCACGTGCACCCCGATGCCAAGGTCAGCGGCGTCTACTACGTGAGCGTACCGCCATTGCCGCCGGGCGGCGCGGCAGAGGAAGGGGCCATCATGTTCGTCGATCCGCGACCGCGCGCACATGAACCGGTTGCCTAACCAGACGACCGAGATCACGGTCGTGCCGCAGCCCGGCATGCTGATCCTCTTCCCCTCCTACTACGAGCACGCCGTCATCCCGTTCCGCGGCCCCGGCGTGCGCATCTGCATCGCCTTCAACGCCGACACCTGAACGGCCTACGGCTTGTCAACGGCGAGCGCGGGATGGCCCTCGCCCATCAGGCGCGCGATTTCCTTCAAGCCCCACAGATGCGTCCGTTCCATGAGCTCGGTGTGGCGGCCCCAGTCCAGGATCGCCATGTCCTGCGGAAACGGCGGCACGAGCAGCAGGTCTTCCGGCCGCAGATGCCGCTCGAAGCCCTGGCGATTCGCCATCAACGAGCGCATCAGAACGGTTCCCACGCCTGGAGCCCGCGGCAAGGTGTGCCGCAAGAGCGGGTTGAGCATGGCCTTGAGCAGCGCCCGGCGCCCCGGCAGGGCCCGGTAGTCGACATCGAACCGCTGCAGCTTGGGGACTTCGAAGCTGATCACCACATTGGGACCGCTCTTGAGCTCGTGCATCACGCGGATGGGCACGTTGTCGAGAATGGCGCCGTCGACCAGCATGTGGCCGTCCTTGGTGTAGTAGGGCGGCAGGAGCACGGGTATCGAGCCGGTCGCGCGCACCGCGGCCCACAGCTCGCCGGTGCGGTGACGGTGCAGATCGTGGCTGGACAGGTTGGTGGAGACGGCGAAGTAGGGGATCCACAGGTCCTCGATGTCGACACCCGAGTAGTAGTTGGCGAGCTGACGATCGTAATGGGTGTGGTCGAGCAGACTGTAGCGCGGCCACGTGTAGCGGCGCATGGCGCCGTTGGCGACGAAGATGTTGTGGGTGGCGCGATCGACGTCATCGGGAGCGGAGCCCATGGCGAAGGCCGCGGTCATCGCCCCGCCGCCGGAGGTGCCGCCCATTATGTCGAATGTCAGGCCCGATTGCAGCAGCGCCTTGTAGAGACCGATGTGAGCCGCGCAGTAGGCGCCGCCGCCACAGGCGATGAGGCCGAGCGCCGTGCCGTTGATGAAACGATACAGGCGCTCGGCATCGCCGACGGTGTCGAGCGCCACGTGGTGGTGCATGGCGATGTTTCGCCCCTCCAGCCAGCGGGAGGTGCCCGATATGGTGCCGTGACGCTCATGCAGCAGGACGAGGCGCTGCGCGGCAGCCGGCAAGAGCTCCGCGGCCAGGCGTTCCAGCGCATTGGGCTTCGCGTCGGCGGCGTGCATGCCGACCGCCAGCACCAAATCGGCCTGGCGGATGGCTTTTTCCGACCATGGCGTGAGCTCCGGCTCGGCGACGTAGAGGATGTAGTCGTACTGCGACTCGAGGGCATTGAGAGCGCGCGTCGCCTCCGTGCTGTCGATGGGCACGGTGGCGGGCAGCACGGTGCGGGCCATCTCCGGCCACACCAGCATGGTGCGGTTGCTGTGGCGGAAGACGCGCGTGAGGCCGACCACGAAGCTCGGAGGCAGCTCACTGCTGCCGGCGCGGATAAGCGTGACGGTGCGCGGGCGCGGATCGGGCGGCGGCGCCCGGGACACGTTGGCGTCCGCGACGCGCTGCGCCAATGTGACCGTGAGCGTGCGCAGGATGGAGGGGTTCTTGGCCGCGAGCTCCTCGAACTCGTCCCGACCCAACCGGAGGACCAGCCCGTCGCGCAGTGCCGTCACCGTCGCCGTGCGCACACCGCCGGCCAGGAAGGCGATTTCGCCGACCGGCTGACCGGGTCCCAGCTCGGCCACCGGCTCGCGGCGCCCGGCGACGGTGACGGCGAAACGCCCGGTCACGACCACGTACAGCGCATCGGCCGTCTCGCCCTGCCGCACCAGGACCTCGCCGCGCTTCAAGTTCAGCGTGACGAGCTCCGCGGCGAGACGGGCACGCTCCGCATCCTCGAGATCCCGAAAGATCTCGACGCCGTCCAGGCCGTGCTCGGACACGTTGGGTTTCATCGTCGCTTTGAAGCCGGCGCCTCCCTCCGACAGCCTACAATATGTCGCAAGGCGAGCGAAACCGGAGCCGGGCACGCAGCGAACACTGCCGGCCGCGGCACGTCTGTAGCGTAAACGCCGATGCGGTATTGTTGTGTGCGCCACCGGACGCGGGATGGTGCGGCCTCGGATCGGCCAAGTGGTTAAGGCGAACCCATGCGCAACCCTGTTCTCATCGAGCTGACCCGCGGGCAGCGGGTCGAGAGCCGCCACACCGGCGCCATCGCGCTGGTGCGCGCCAGCGGGGAAATCGTGGCTTCCATCGGAGACGTCGATACGCCCGTGTTTCCGCGGTCCGCCATCAAGCCGCTGCAGGCGATCCCGTGCATAGAGACGGGCGCCGCCGATCGCTTCGGGTTCGGCTCACCCGAGATTGCGCTCGCCAGCGCCTCCCACTCGGGCACCCCGGAGCACGCGGCATTGGCACAATCGATGCTGGAGCGCGCCGGCCTGACCGTCGGCAGTCTGGCTTGCGGGGCCCACGAGCCCCTGGATGTGGAGAGTGCCCGCGCGCTTGTCAGGGCGTCGGCGCCGGCCACGGCCCTGCATCACAACTGCTCGGGAAAGCACGCGGCCATGCTGGTGACAGCAGTGCACGCCGGCGAGCCGACGGAGGGCTACTGGCACCATGGACACCCGGTGCAGGTGCGCATCGCCCGCGTTCTGGAAGACCTGACCGGCCAGCCGATGCGGGACGACGTGCGCGGGATCGACGGCTGCGGAGTGCCGAACTGGGCGATCCCGCTGCGAGCCTTGGCGCAAGCCTGGGCGCGCTTCGCGACGGGCACGCGTCTGGCTGAGCCGCGCGCGCAGGCCTGCCATCGCATCGCCGGAGCCTGTTGGCATCATCCCGAGCTCGTTGCCGGTGCAGGCCGTCTCGACAGCGCAGTGATGGGTCGGTTGAACGGCACAGTGCTGCTGAAGGCTGGCGCGGAGGGCGTGTATTGCGGCGCCTTGGCGGAACTCGAGGTCGGCTTTGCTCTGAAGATCGACGACGGTGCCAAGCGGGCAGCCGAAACGGCAGCGCTTGCGCTCATTACCCGCATCTATCCTGCGGCGGCGGGCCTCGGCCCCGCTACGCGCCTTACCAATTGGAGCGGGGTCGAGACGGGTTCGATACAGCCAGCGTCCGCGCTCGATTGTTTGCTGGCCCAGATAGACTAGCGGTCAGCCGCAAGCGGTGAGTTCACGCTCCATCTTTCGCGTGGGCTTCTCGTTCTGGCGAAGCAGACGCAGCGCCTCTGCAATCCGACTGGGAATCGGCTCGGCGGTCACCGGCGCCAACCCTCGGCGAATTCCCTCGCTTATGCTCTTGAGGCGGTCTTTTTCTTCCGGGGTCATGATCGTTGATTTGCTTTTGGCTCCTGCCACCTTGGGTCGTCTTGGTACGCTAACGCGCGCAAACCGCTTACTGTTCCCGCGGTTCTTGGCCGGCCATCTTCTCCCCTGGCGGAGCATTGCGCCGGTCAATGCACGGCCAACGTCGTATGACCGCTCCCGACTATCAATGCCCCCTGAAGCGGGGCTTGCGCCGCTGTAGAAACGCAGCAACACCTTCGGCGTGGTCGGCGCTCAAACTCGCCAGGGCGAACTGGTCGGTATCCATGTGTGCCGCCAACTCGTCGAGGGCTCCGGCCAGCCGGTTGATACTGGTCTTCGTCATGGTGACCGGCAGGGGCGGCAGCGCCGCGATCCGTTCGGCGAAGGCCATCGCCGCGGACAGCGACTGGCCGTCGTCGACCACCTTCTCGACGAGCCCCCACCTTTCGGCTTCCGCCGGCTCGATTCGGTCGTTGGCGAGGATCACGGCCTGCTTGGTGCGGGCCGGACCCATGAGAGCCAGGAGCCGCGGCAGCGAGCCCCAGCTCATGTTCATGCCGAGCGCCACCTCTGGAATGCGAAAGTGCGCGCCGGCAGCGCAGAAGCGGAAGTCGAGCGAGACGGCCAAGGCCACGCCGCCGCCGACGCAGGGGCCCTCGATGGCGGCGATCGTCACCTGCTCCATCTCGAACCAGGCCCGGCACAGGCGTGGGCCCGCCTTCAGCGCCGCGCGCCGCTCGCCAAGCCCCAGCTTGCCG
>DATFCC010000400.1:0-6980 GCA_035253505.1 Hyphomicrobiaceae bacterium | reverse complement strand
GAAAGTCCAGAACGCCGTCCTTGTAGACGCGGTCGCCAACGGCCAGCATATGGTCGCGGCGCGGGATCGGCAGTGCCTTTGCGCCGGGAATGAGGGCGGCGAGGTCCTCGGCCGGCCCGCCGATCACATCTTCCGTGCCGCACGCGACCAGCACGGGGCAGGTCAGGCTCGCCACCATTTCGCGCGTGATGGGCTCGCGCGAGCCGCGGATGCACGCAGCCAGCGCCTTCAAATCGCTTCCCGTGCGCTCGGCGAAGGCCCGGAACGTCCGCGCCGTCGGGTTCTTGACCTCGTCGATGCTCGGCGCCTCGAGCGCGGCGGCGATCGGTCCCGTGCCGGCCATGGGCCGCACCATGTTGGCGCCGAGGCCGCCGAAGATGGCCCTGCGCACCCGCTCGGGATGTGCGAGGGCAAGAAAGACCGAGATGCGGGCGCCCATCGAGTAGCCCATGACGTCGGCGCGCGGGATCGACAGGTGATCGAGCAGGCGGCGTGCATCCTCCGCCATGAGGGATGCACTGTAGAGCGCGGGGTCGTATAGCTTGTCGCTGGCGCCGTGGCCGCGGTTGTCGAGCGCCACCACCCGATAGCCGTTGCGGGTGAGCAGGCTCACCCAGCCCGGGTCGATCCAGTTGTACCTTGCGCTCGAGGCAAAGCCATGAATCAGCAGCACGGCCTCGCCGGCACCTTCGTCGATGAAGGCAAGGCGGATGCCATCGGATTGGAACGTCTGCACGCGGTCTCCAGCCTGGTTCGGCGCGCCGCGCCGGCCGGGCGCGACGTGTTGCGCACACCCCTATCATCCCGGCCGCCCGCGGGCTATCGTCCCGGCCAACTCGCATCCGGCCAACGGGCAACAGATGGCATCAGCGCTCACCCCGCATTTCGCCAATGACCAGGGCGTGGAAAAAGTCGCGATCGGCGTCAGGGAGTTCCAGTGCATGGGCGCGCGCCCGCCGCACGACCATCCGCACGTGTACCTGGACATGGGGGCCGATGGGCAGATCCTGTGTCCCTACTGCTCCACGCTCTACGTCCATGATGCCCGCCTCGCGCCCGACGAGACCGAACCCAAGGGCTGCGCGGTCGGCGCGGAGACCGCCGCCAACTGAACGCGCCCGGGCGGCGGGCCATGTCTGAGCCCGCGCCGATCCTGATTGCGGGCGGCGGCATCGGCGGGCTGGCGCTGGCGCTGGCATTGGCGCGCGGCGGCCGCAGGTCGGTCGTTCTCGAGCAGCGGGTGACGCTCGGCGGCGAAGGGGCCGGCATCCAGCTGGGGCCCAACGGAACGCGGATCCTGCGAGAGCTGGGCCTGGAGGCGGAGTTGCGGCCGGCCGCCGGAATGCCCGACGCCCTGGCCGTTCATGACGGCGGGAGCGGGCGCACGCTGGCGGTGCTGCCGCTCGGCCGGTGGATCGCGACGCGGCACGGGGCGCCATACTGGGCCGTGCACCGAGCCGATCTGCACCAGGCACTCGCGAGCGCCGTTGCGTCCGAGCCCCTGGTCACGCTGCAACCCGGGCGCACCTTCGCGGCGCTCGAGCAGAAGGGCGACCTGGTCCTGGTGCATACGGGTGACGGCGAGGTTTTCTCCGGCCCCGCCCTGATCGGCGCCGACGGGCTGTGGTCCGCGGTCCGCCGGATCGTCGAGCCGGATGCGGTTCCCCGCTTCGCCGGCGCAACCGCCTCCCGCGCCGTCCTCCCCGTCGCCTCGGCGGGGCGGCTGGCGCTGCCCGCCATCGGCCTGTGGCTGAGCGCGGGCATCAACGTCGTCCACTATCCGGTGCGCGGCGGCGCGGAGATCGCTGTCGTCGTCATCACCAGGGAGAATTGGCAGGGCAAGGAGTGGGACTTCGACGCGGATCGAGAGGCCCTGCTGCAGAGACTATCCCCCCTGCATGCCAGCCTCATCGAGCCGCTGGCCGCGGCGACCGCCTGGCGCAAATGGGCCCTGTACCGCCTGCGGGCGCTGCCGAAGTGGTCGGCGGGCAGGATCGGGCTGATCGGCGATGCCGTGCATCCGATGATGCCCCACCTCGCCCAGGGCGGGGTGCTGGCGCTCGAGGATGCCGTCGTCATGGCCGACGCCCTGACGCGCAGTGCCGGCGACGAGGAGCAGGCGTTGCGCACGTTCGAAGCGAGGCGCCGGGGACGCGCGCGGCGGGTGCAGATCATGAGCCGCCTGAACGGACGCCTCTACCATATGGCCCCGCCCGCCTCCTGGGTGCGCGATGCCGTGCTCCGCGTCATCCCGGGTGCGTGGATGATGGCCGGCTACGACTGGCTCTACGGCTGGCGCTTCGAAAGCTGCCAGGGCCACGCGTAACCATTGGCAGTCCGCTCCCGTCGGCGTTAGGAGCGCGGCGACCGGCAAGACATCCTCGGGGTAGCACGCCCACAATAAGTTGGCGGTCATGCCGCCATCGATGACGAGCTCGCTTCCCGTGACCCAGGACGCGTCGTCGGAGGCGAGGTACAGGCAGCCGCCGGCGATGTCGGCGGGCGTTCCGAAGCGGCCGAGCGGCGTGGCGGCGAGACGATGGCTCGCCACCTCCGGATTGGAATGACCGGGTTTGGTCATCGGCGTGTCGACGAACCCGGGATGAATGGAATTCACCCGGATCTTGTCCGGCGCGTACTGGATGGCTGCAGCCTTGGAGAAGATGCGCACGGCCCCCTTCGAGGCGTGATAGGCGGCATTGGCGTGCGAACCGACGATGCCGCAGATCGACGAGATGTTGATGATGGAGCCGCCGCCGGCGCGCTGCATCGCCGGTATCACCGCCTTGGTGCCCAGGAAGACGCCGGTGGCGTTGATCTCCATCACCCGGTTCCACTGCTCAAGCGTCTGATCGGCGAGCCGCGGACCGGCGGTGACGCTGGTCTGGATGTTGAGCTTGGGATCGCGGCCGGAGATGCCGGCGATGTTGCAGAGAATGTCGACGCGGCCCCACGTCTTCTCCGCCTGCCCGGCGATCTTCGCCCACTCCGCCTCGCTGCATACATCGTGAGCGGCGAACGTTGCCGTGCCGCCGGCTTCCGCGATCTCGCCGGCAACCGCCTTGCCGAGCGCGGCATTGGTGTCGGTGAGCAGCACCCTGGCGCCGTGTTGCGCGAACACGCGTGCGGTCTCGGCGCCGATGCCCGACGCGCCACCGCTGACGATCGCGACCTTGTCCACGAGCCTCTTGCCGGGCTTCATCGTCTCCTCCCATCGTCGTCCGGCGCATGTCACGCACCGGCACGCGCGCTCGAAGCGCGCGTGCGCTAGCCGGTCAGCGCGAATCCTTCATAGCCTTTGGCCGCCACATCGGCGCAGATGTCGCGGTAGCGCGCCATGCCGCCGGCGTACGGCATGAATACGCGCGGCTTGCCCGGCACATTCGCGCCCAGGTACCAGGAATGATGCGCCATCGGCAGCAGCGTCGCGTTGGCGGCATCGTTGACGTGGGCGACCCAGCGATCCACGGCCTCCGGCTTCGCCTCGATGCGCTCGATGCCCTTGCCGCGCATGTGCGCGATGCACTGGGTGATCCATTCGACGTGCTGCTCGATGGCGACCGGCATATTGCACAACACCGAAGGGCTGCCCGGACCCGTTATCGTGAAGAGGTTCGGGAACCCGGCCACCTGCAGGCCGAGATAGTTGCGCGGTCCCGCATTCCAGGCGTCGGCCAGCTTGAGGCCGTCGCGGCCGCGGATGTCCATGCGCAGCAGCGGCCCCGTCATCGCGTCGAAGCCGGTCGCGAAGACGATCATGTCGAGGGGGTACTCGGCCTTTTTCGTGCGGATGCCGGCCGGCGTGATGGTCTCGATGGGCTCGGCGCGCAGATCGACGAGGGCGACATTGTCGCGGTTGAAGGTCTCGAAGTAGTCGGTGTCGATGGGCGGCCGCTTGGCGGCGTAGGGATGATCGATGTCGGCCAGCTTTTCCGCCGTTGCCGGGTCCTTCACGATCTCGCGGATCTTGTTGCGGATGAAGTCGGCCGCGGTGTCGTTGGCCGCCTTGTCCACCAGCAGGTCGCGGAACGTGGCGCGAAACTGCAGGCCGCCCTTCTCCCACGCCTGCTCGTAGATCGCATGGCGCTCCTCGGGCGTCACGTCGAAGACCGAGCGGTCCTCGATCACGAACGGATGGCCGTTGGGCGTGGCGTGCATCACGCGGCGGATCTCGCCGGCGTTGCCCCGCACGTAGCGCTGAAACTCGGCGGTCAGCGGAGCGTTGCGCGCGGGCACACTGTAGTTGGCCGTGCGCTGGAAGACGGTGAGATGCGCCGCGGTCTCGGCAATCACCGGCGCCGCCTGGATGCCGGTGGAGCCGGTGCCTATCTGGCCGACGCGCTTGCCCGTGAAGTCGACCCCGTCATGGGGCCATTGCCCCGTGTGGAACCACTGGCCCTTGAAGCTGTCGAGCCCGGGAATCTTCGGCACGTTGGCCGTCGAGAGGCAGCCGACCGCCGTGATGAGATATTTGGCCACAAGGCTCTGGCCGGTCTCGGTCGCAACGCGCCAGCGATTGGCCCGGTCGTCATAGCGCGCCGACACGACGCGGGTATCGAAACGGATGTCGCGCTTCAGGTCGAGCTCATCGGCGACGAAATTCAGGTAGCGGCGCACCTCCGCGTGCCCCGGATAGCGCTCCGACCACTGCCACTTGCTCTGGATGTCCTTGGAGAACGTGTAGCAGTAGGAATGGCTCTCGGAGTCGCAGCGCGCGCCCGGATAGCGGTTCCAGTACCAGGTGCCGCCGACGCCGCCGCCGGCCTCCAGCACCATCGCCGAGAGGCCGAGCCGGTCGCGCAGGCAGTGGAGCTGGTAGAGGCCGGAGAACCCGGCACCGATGATCAGGGCGTCCAGCTCGCCGGCCTGTTCGCCTTTGTGCCTGGTGCGCTCGGTGGCCGTGACTGCTCCTGCCATATGCTTCTCCGGAAGAGGGATGTGACCGACAACGGCCCGGGCCGCGGGCTCAAAGGTTGCCTAACGCTAGCGTGCTTCGCGGGCGTTGTGCACAGGTCGTGCCGCGGGGTGCCTATGCGCGGCTGCATAGGGGCACAAAATACGAGGCTCCCGGCTGCTTGCCTGCCCCTCTAGCGCGGGGCCGCGGCCAGCTTGTCGCGCATCCAGGCCTCGAACTGCGCGCTGCAGCCCTGCCGGTGCAATTCGGTGAGGAGCTCCTCTTCCGCCGGCAGCTTGTCGAGAACCCGCAGCACGACCTGGCGCCGGGGCCGGTCTGGCACCTGCACGTAGTAGGTGACGTCGGTGCGCGGCACGACGGAGGCCGGCCAGTCGGCAACCGTGCTGGCCGCCTCCCACCGTCCCTCCGCCTGCTGACCGGTGGCACCATCCACCACCGTGAACGTCTCCACCGCGCCGGCACTGGCGCGGACGAGCTGGAGCTTGGCACCCTTCTGGATGCAGACCGTCGCGTTGGAAAACGGGATGGCGGACCAGGAGAAGGGCATGCGCACCTTTTCCGCGGCGCGCGCGGCGCTGCGCGTGGCGCCGGGCTTGGCCTCGGTCGCGCCGCCGGAGCTCAGCACGTTCTTGATCCAGGTCACGACGCCCTCGTTGATGGGCTGGCCCTTGGCGAGATCGGCAACGCGCCCGTTGTAGGGGCCGTTGACGGTCTGCGTCTTGCCGGACGGCAGGACGCAGCGCAAATGGCCGCCCGCCGGTATCGAAAGGGTCGCATCCATCTCCAGCGCGCTTCCCACCCGGATCGCCGGGACGGTCGACTCCATGACGTAGACCTGTGCGGCAGCGGGCGAGACCACCATCAGGCTGATGATCAGGATGCCCACGATCAGCGCAATCAGCAGTCGAAGTGCAGACATGCTCCTCACCCCGCAAACAGCAGCCGCCGGTCGCCCCGGGGCCCCAGCCAGCGCCCCACATAGTGCCCGGAGAATTCGCCCATGAACCACGCCGCCAGCGCCAGCACCACGGGCAGTATGATACGGAACTGCCAGAACACAATTATGTCGACTGCGATGATGACGGCGGTGGCGACGCCGCTCGCCAGCAGCCCCTGGCGCTTGTTCCGGAATGCCCAGCCGACCAGGAAGCCGATCATGGTCACGGCGAGCAGCGCCAGCCGCAACGCGAACGAGTTCGTCTCCAGTTGGCCGACGCTGCGGCCGTCCATCGCCTGCGCCGTCATCTGGGCGTGGATCGTCACGCCATGCATCTTCTGCTCGGGGCTGTTGGTGAGCGGCGTCAGGTAGGAATCGATCTCGCGCAGCATGCCGCCGATGATCACGACCTTGTCCTTGAGCCCGTCGCGCACGATCTTGGCCAGCGGATCGTCGGGGGAGCGCAACAGCGTGTCGGCGCCGACGGTCAGGAACGTGTCGGAGCCGTCGCGCGGTGCGCGCAGCCAGGCGATGCGCGGGCGCCAGGACGCCGGCAGGGTCGCGCCGGCGCTCTCGGCCAGCACGTAGGCAAAGCTTTTGGGGTAGGCGGCCCCGGCGGCCGTATTGGGCCGCGCCATGAACCGGACCACGGAATCCCGCTCGATCGCCAGATTGGAGTAGCCGGAAGGGCGTTCCGCATCGCGCAGGAAGGCGGTCTGCTTCTCGCGCTGCGCCAGCGTCAGCCCGACGCGCTCGTCGGCCGCGGCCAGGGCGACCTTGGCGCGCGCCCTGCGGATGGAATCGATCAGCAGGAGCTCGTTGTCGTCGGGCGCCGGCGACGCGAACAGGAAATCGAGGCCGATGACCCTGGCGCCGGCCGCGTCCACGGCATCGACCAGGCGTGCCAGCAAATGCCGATCGATGGGCAGCAGCGCCTTGTAGGGCGCCATCGTCTCATCGTTGATGGCGACGATCGCCACCTGCGGATGCTGGCTGGCGAGCTGGTCCGACAGCAGGCTCGTGCGCACGTCGCCCATGTAGTGTTCGAAGCGCAGGAGGCCCGGCGCGTAGCGCGGCGCCAGCTCGGACAGCACCAGCGTCGACAGCAGGGCGAAGACGGCCGACAGG
>DATFCC010000399.1:0-9443 GCA_035253505.1 Hyphomicrobiaceae bacterium | reverse complement strand
CATCTGCGCGAGGTTGGCGATGGAGCTCGCCAGCGGGCGGCGGGCGACGAACCAGCTATTGAGAGCGCCGTAAATGCCAATGTCGAAGGGGCCCGCGAAATTCATGCGGGCGATGCAGAAGAACAGGTAGAAGGCGAGGAGCGACCCGGTGAGCGAGAGCAGGATGGTCGACACACCGGTGACGAGGACGGCGGCGCACAGCATCATCCGCGCGCCGTGGCGGTCGAGCAGCGGGCCGATGAGGGGGGAAGCCAGCGCCGCCAGGATTCCGCCCAGCGAGGCGGCGCCGGAAAGCGCCGTGCGCGACCAGCCGAAGTCGCTGGTCATGGGCTCGACGAATACCGACAGCGTCGCTACCGCCGGCCCCTGGCGGGAGAAGCCTGCGCAGCACACCGCAGCAAGGATGATCCAGCCGTAGAAGAACGGCAGGCGCGCGATCAGCGCCGCCACCAGCCCGTCTCGCGCGGTCCTCGTCAAGGCCCCGCCCGCTGGCTGCGGTCGCGTGCAATGTGATGGTGCATCTGCGTGGGACCTCACCCGGCCGGACCCCGTCACGTCGTCCCGGCATCTGTTGCCGGGACCCGGCGATCCGCGGGTTCCTTCAACTTGTGGGGGCGCGACGCGCGTGCGTGTCGGAGGAGTATGCGGCGCGCCGGATGCCCGGGACAAGCCCTGCTATGACAATGCCGGCGCGGGCCCCAGGGCATCGCCCCGGCGTCAACCCTGCAGCGCCGCCCACATGGCGCGGTCGCGCTCGGCCGTCCACACGCGCGGCGAGTCGATGCCCTGCGCCTCGTCATAGGCGCGCGCGATATTGAAGGGCTGGCAATGCTCGAAGATCGGCCAGGCGCCGTACTTGGGGCGCATGGTGGCGGTGGCGGCGTCGAAGCATTCCTTCAAGGGCGCACCGCGAGCGACAGCGCGTCTCACGGGCTCGTAGGTGTCGCGCAGGAACTCGCGCGTAAGGCCGATCCCTTCGGCAACCGTATCGACCCCGATGAGCGCGTCGCCGCGGCCGGGCACCAGGGCCTCGGCGCGAAAGGACCCCAGCCGCGCCAACGTCGCCGGCCAGTCGGTGAAGTGCGCATCGCCGCAGTAGCAGGCTGACTTGTACTCGACGATGTCGCCGGAGAAGACGACGTTGGCGTCCGGCACGTGGGCGATGATGTCGCCGGCCGTGTGCGCGCGGCCGACGTGCATGAGGTCCACGCGCCGCCTGCCGAGATAGAGCGTCATGCGCTCCTTGAAGGTGACCGTCGGCCAGGTGAGGCCCGGAATGGTCTCGGCGGCGCGGAACAGCCGCGGAAAGCGGCCGTATTCGGAATCCCAGTCCTCCTTGCCGCGCTCGGCGATCATCGCCCGGCAGGTGTCCGAGGCGAGGATCTCCTGCGCCTTGTAGGCGGATGCGCCGAGCACGCGCACGGCATGATAGTGCGACAGCACCACATACTTGACAGGCTTGTCGGTGATCGAGCGCACGCGCTCGATCACCAGGCCGGCCATGGCCGGCGTCGCCTGGGCGTCGATGACGATGACGCCGTCGTCACCGACGATGACGCCGCTGTTGGGGTCGCCCTCCGCCGTGAAGGCGTAGAGATCGCGGCCGATCTCGGCGAAGCTGATCGTCTTGTCGGCGGTGTCGCCGGTGGAGGCGAAGTTGGCGGCCATCTATCAGCGGTCCTCCGCGCTCGGGAAGGCATCGGTCATGGCTGGTAGCGTACCACTTCCTGCTCGATGGCACCGAACACCGATTGCCCGCCGCCCTCCAGCACTTCGAGGCGGATGCGGTCGCCGAACTTGAGGAACGGCGTGGCCGGCTTGCCTGCGAGAAGGGTCTCCACCGTGCGCACCTCCGCGATGCAGGTATAGCCGGCACCCCCCTCCTCCACCGGCTTGCCGGGGCCCCCCTCGCCCTTGTTCGACACGGTGCCCGAGCCGATGATGGATCCGGCCGCCAGCGGCCGGGTCTTCGCCGCATGGGCGACGAGGTCGGGAAACGCGAATGTCATGTCGACGCCTGCATTCGGCCGGCCAAGCAGCTTGCCGTTGACGTGGGCGAGCAGCGGCAGATGCACCTTGCCGCCGCGCCAGGCACTGCCGAGCTCATCAGGGGTGACGGCCACCGGCGCGAAGGCCGTCGAGGGCTTGCCGTGGAAGAAGCCGAAGCCCTTGGCGAGCTCGGGCGGAATGAGATTGCGGAGCGAGACGTCGTTGACGAGCATGAGCAGGCAGATGTGCTCCGCTGCGTCCTCGGCGGAGACGCCCATGGGCACATCGTCGGTGACGACCGCAAGCTCGCCCTCGATGTCGAGGCCCCAGGTCTCGTCCGCCAGCGCAATGGGGTCGCACGGCCCAAGGAAGCTGTCGGAGCCGCCCTGATACATGAGCGGGTCGTTCCAGAAGCTTGCCGGCATCTCGGCGCCGCGCGCCCGGCGGACGAGCTCGACGTGGTTTACGTAGGCGGAGCCGTCCGCCCATTGATAGGCGCGCGGCAATGGTGCGGCGCAGCGATCCGCAGCGAAATCGAAAACTTCGAACGGTGGGGGATGCCCGCTCTCGGCGGACTTGTTCAGCTCGGCGTAAATCCGCTCCACTTTCAATTGCGTAGATGACCAGTCGTCGAGCGCCTGCTGGAGCGTGCGCAGGCCCGCGACCACGGTCTCCGCCCTGACGGCCCTGGTCAGGTCGCGCGATACCACGGCCAGGGAACCGTCACGTGTACCATCCCGGAAAGTTGCGAGTTTCATGTGGCAGGCAGGTCCGATAAGCTAACGACGGCGCGGATGGGAGGTGGCATTCCGTGAGACGTAGAGAATTCCTGCGCGTCGGTGCGGCAACCGCGCTGTCTACGCCTGCTCTCGCGGCTCCCGCCATTGCGCAATCCCAGCCCGAGATCAAGTGGCGACTGTCCTCCAGCTTTCCCAAAACCCTCGAGACGATGTACGCGACCGCCCAGATCGCATGCCGCTACGTCGCCGAGGCTACCGACAACAAGTTCCTCATCCAACCTTACCAGGCGGGCGAGCTGGCACCGGGCCACCAGGCCCTCGATGCGGCCAGCAGCGGGTCTGTCGAGTGCGCCCATACCCCGCTATACTACTACGCGGCCAAGGAACCGGTCCTGAGCTTCGGCACCGGCATCCCCTTCGGGCTGAACAGCCGCCATCATCAGGCGTGGCTGATGTTCGGCGGCGGCGCCGAAATCATCAACAGCGCCCTCAAGCGGCTGAACGTCGTCGGCCTGCCAGCCGGTGTTACCGGCACGCAGATGGGTGTCTGGTCGAAGAAGGATATCGCCTCCGTCGACGACCTCAAGGGGCTGCGATGGCGGATCAGCGGGCCGGGTGCCCCTGTCCTCGAGCGCATCGGTGTGGCGCCGCAGCAGATCCCCCACTTCGACGTGCCTGCCGCCATGGAGCACGGCACGATCGATGCGGCCGAGTTCATCTGCCCGGTCGACGACGAGAAGCTGGGGCTCGTCAAGCACGCCAAGTCGATCTACTACCCGTGCTGGTGGGAAAGCGGCGGCATGCTGCATCTCGCCATCAATCTCGAGCGGTGGAACGCGCTGCCGAAGTCCTATCAGTCGATCGTGGCTCGCGCCTGCGAGGCGGCGACCACTTGGATGCTCGCAAAGTACGACGCGGGCAACGGGCCTGCGGTCAAGCGCCTGGTGGCGGCCGGGGCCGTTCTGAAGCCGTTCCCGCAACCGGTGATGGACGCCTTCTATCGCGCCGCGACGGAGCATCATGCCGAGCTGGCCTCGGCCAACGGACACGTCAAGAAGGCGCTGGAGTCCGTCAACGCCTTCCGCAAGGAGCAACAGATCTGGCAGCAGGTCGCCGAATTCGCCATCGACAGCTACATGATGTCGCTGCGCGGGCGACTGCAGTAGCCGCTCGCGGCATTCATCTCGAGCCGGTGAACTGCTTCTCCAGCGGCGACCAGCAATCGGCGTAATCCTCCTGCAGGGTGCCGAGCTCGGCTGCGAACTTCGTGAGGTGCTGGGGAAAGCGCGTCTCGAACATGAAGGCCAGCGTGTTGGTGAGCTTGACCGGTTTCAGCTCCGACCTGGTCGCATGATCGTAGGCCGTCTTGTCGGGGCCGTGCGGAAGCATGCAGTTGTGCAGGCTGATGCCGCCCGGCACGAAGCCTTCCGGCTTGGCGTCGTAGACGCCATAGATGAGCCCCATGAACTCCGACATGATGTTCATGTGATACCAGGGCGGACGGAAGGTGTGCTCGGCCACCGCCCACCGCTCGGGGAAGATCACGAAATCGATGTTGGCGGTCCCGGCCGTCTCGGAGGGCGCCGTCAGCACGGTGAAGATCGACGGGTCGGGGTGATCGAAGGCGATGGCGCCGACGGGCGCGTAGTGCCGCAGGTTGTACTTGTAGGGGGCGTAGTTGCCGTGCCAGGCGACGACGTCGAGCGGGGAGTGGCCGATGTCGGCGACGTGGAAGCCGCCGCACCACTTGACGGTCAGCGTGCACTTCTCCTCGTGGTCCTCGAACGCGGCCATCGGCGTCTTGAAGTCGCGGGCATTGGCCAGGCAGTTGGCACCGATCGGCCCGCGGTCGGGCAGCGTGAACTTGGCACCGTAGTTCTCGCACACGTAGCCACGTGCGGGCCCCTCGATCAGCTCCACTTTGAACTTCACGCCGCGCGGGAGCACGCAGATTTCGCCCGGTGCCACCTCGATGCGGCCGAACTCGGTGAAGAAGCGGAGCTGGCCCTGCTGGGGCACCACGAGCATCTCCGCGTCGGCGTTGTAGAAATATGCCCGCTCCATCGACCGCGTGACGAGATAGACGTGAGCGGCCATGCCCGCCTGCGTGTTGACGTCGCCGGCCGTCGTCATGGTGCGCATGCCGGTGAGAAAGTCGAGCGGCTCGGCGGGGATCGGGACCGGTCCCCACCGGAGCTGGCCGATCGGGCGGTCGTGCTCGCCCAGGCACGGCGCCGTCTTCCAATGGGGAAGCTGCGTCCTCCTGAACCTCTGCGCATGCCGTACCGAGGGGCGGATGCGGTAGAGCCAGGAACGTTCGTTGGTGCCGCGCGGCGCGGTGAAGGGCGAGCCCGAGAGCTGCTCGGCATAGAGGCCGTAGGCCGTCCGCTGCGGCGAGTTCTGGCCGGCCGGCAGAGCGCCGGGCAGCGCCTCCGTCTCGAAATCGTTGCCGAAGCCCGGCATGTAGCCGGCCGCCGTCGCCTCCGTCCACTGCGCGCGATCATGGTCTGCGATCTTGGCTCCGTCTGGCATGTCGTCCTCCATTCGAGCCGGTCCAAGTTCGGCCGCTCCTTGCCGGCATCATAGTCGTGCGCGCCGCGCATAGGCAAAGCGGCCACCGGATTGTTGACCGCCCGGCGCGCAAAGGGCCAAGGTAATGCGGTGATTATGCGGGCTTGATCCGCACAAGGATTAAATTCATGCTGAGGCTTCACGGCTACTTTCGCTCGTCGGCTTCGTATCGCTGCCGGATTGCCCTGAACCTGAAGGGCCTCGGCTACGAGAGGGTGTGCGTGAACCTGGTCAAGGACGGCGGCCAGCAGCTTGGCGCCGCCTACCGCGCCCTGAACCCGCAGGCGCTTCTGCCGACGCTCGAGCACGAGGGGCACATTCTCACCCAGTCGCTGGCTATCATCGAGTACATCGAGGAGACCTGGCCCGATCCACCGCTGCTGCCCGGCAATGTCGCGATGCGGGCCAGAATTCGCGCCTTCGCCCTGGCGATCGCCGCCGACACCGGGCCCGTCAACAACCTGCGCGTGCTGCGCTACCTGAAGCGGCAGCTCGGGCAGGAGCAGGCGGCCATCGACGGCTGGTACCGGCATTGGTCGGAAAAAGGGCTGCTGGCGTGCGAGGCGCTGCTGCCCGAGGCGGGGTCTGCGTTCTGTTTCGGCGAGCGGCCAACCGTGGCGGACATCTGCCTCGTGCCGCAATTGTACAATGCCCGGCGCTTCAACAGCGACCTGACGCGCATTCCGCGCTTGCTCGCCATCGAGCGGCGCTGCAGCGCGCTCAGCGCCTTCGCGGAGGCGGCACCCGAGGTTCAACCCGACGCGGCATAGGCGATAGCGGGGCCGGGGTTGCGGTGCTGGACTCTGCAGAGAGCGCTACGGCTCGATGCGGAACAGCCGGTTGTCGACCGCGCCCGTGGCCAAATAGTCCGCCACCATCTCGGCCAACGCCGGCGCCAGCAGGAAGCCGTGGCGGAACATGCCGTTCACGTGCAGCACGCTCCCGCGCACGACGATGCGCGGCACGTTGTCGGGAAAGGCCGGCCGGATGCCCGCCGCCATGTCGACGATCTCGGCCTCGGCGAAGCCCGGATGGAGCGCGTACGCGGTGCCGAGAAGCTCGAGGGCCGAGCGCACCGTGATGGGGCTCGGGTCCTCGCTCTCGATCACCGTGGCGCCAACCATGTAGCGGCCGTCGCCCCACGGCACCACGTAGAGCGGGTGGCGCGGATGCAGCAGACGGACCGGGCGCGCGATGTTCACCTCGCGCGCGCGCACCACCACGCGCTCGCCCCTGACGCCGCGCAGGTCAGGCAGTTGCTCGCGCGCGGCAAGCCCCCGGCAGTCGATGACCAGGCCGTCGCCGGGTGCGGCATCGGCGAGGTCCGTGCCGAAGCGCACCTCGGCCCCGGCCGCGCGAGCCTCCCCGAGAAGGAAGCGCATGGCCTCGGCGGGCACCATATGCGCCTCCCCGGCATAGTAGAGAGCGGTCGTGAAGCGCCCCTCCAGGCCCGGCTCGAGCGCGTCCAACTCGGCGGCGCCGAGCGCGCGATGGCCCTCGGTCATGCGGGCGAAGCGCGCGAGCTCGGCGCGATCACGGCTGCCGGCCACGACCAGCGTTCCCTTCGCCGACACGCCCGGGAAGGCAGCGCGCCACAGAGGCAGAGCCCGCAACCCCAGCTCGCGAACGATGACCTCGGCCGCCTCGGCCTCGCAGTCGGGCGCAAGCATCGCGCCGGCCAGCGCGCTCGCTGCCCCCGCGAACGGCTCGGCGGACCGCTCGAGGAGGCGGACGCGATGGCCCCGCCGGGCAAGCGTCAGCGCCTGCCACAAGCCGGCGATGCCGGCGCCGGCAACCGTGATGCGATGTGTTGTCCGCGTGCTCATCTGTGGCGAATGAAAGGACCGCGAGGCGCCCGCGTCAATCTCCGCGCGCCGTGCCCTCGCGGCGCGGGTCGGCCCCGCCTTCCAGGATACCGCCGCCGCGCATGACGATGATGTGGGTTCCCGACGTGAGCAGGTCTGCGCTCACGCGATGCCCGTAGGGCTTCACCTTGAGGGCGTTCCAAACCGCGGATGCATGATCGATCTCGATTTCGAAGGGGCCGCCGCGGCTGCCGAAGTTCATCAGCGATGCCGCGCTCTGGGCGTCGAGCCGCCAGTCGATCAAAGCGACCAGCGCCTTCACCACGTAGAGGATGATGCGGCTTCCGCCCGAGGAGCCGAGCACCGCCCACGGCTTGCCGTCGGCGCCGAAGACGATAGTCGGCGCCATGGAGCTGCGCGGGCGCTTGCCCGGCGCCACGGCATTGGCGAGCGGCCTGCCCTTGCCGTCGACCGGCCGGAAGGCGAAATCGGTGAGCTCGTTGTTGAGCAGGAAGCCGGCGGCCCACACGCGCGAGCCGAAGGCGGCCTCGATGGTGGTCGTCATGGCAAGCACGTTGCCGTCCCTGTCGACGATGGAGAAGTGGCTGGTGCCGGCGACCTCGATCGTTTCGTCGTCGCCGTAGGAGCGGCTGGCGGTTTGCGGAGGTGCGCCGGGGCTCGGCCGCGCCATGGCGGCGGCAGGATCGATGAGGCTGCGCCGCCCGTCCAGATAGCTTCCGTTCAAGAGGCCTGCCGGGGCGGCGATGAAGTCCGGATCGCCGATGAAGGCGTCGCGGTCGGCGAAGGCAAGCTTCTCGGCCTCGGCGATCAGGTGCAGCGCCCTGGCGTTCATGGCATCGGCCGGACGCTTGCCGAGATCGAAGGGTTCCAGCAGCTTGAGAATTTGTGCGACCGCGAGGCCGCCCGAGGAGGGCGGACCCATGCCGCAGACGCGGTAGCTGCGGTAGGCGAAGCAGACGGGCTCGCGCTCCCGCGCGCGGTAGGCGGAAAGATCGGCCACCGTCACGTCGCCGGCATGGTTGGGTGCAGCGCGAGCCGCATCGGCGATGGCCGCGGCGATGGGGCCCCCGTAGAAGGCGTCGGCGCCGCCATCGGCGATGGCGCGCAGGGTCGCGGCGAACTGACGGTTGCGAAGCAGGTAGCCGGCCGGCCAGGCAATGCCGGTCGTGTCGAAGAAGTAGGCTTGCGCGGCGGGGGCAAAGGCCTCGCGCCCGTACCAGCGCAACAGCAGGTGCAGGCGGGGGGAGATGCGGAAGCCGTCCTCCGCCAGCCGGATCGCCGGGGCGAATACGCGCGCCCACGGCAGCCGGCCGTGCCGCTTGTGCAGCACCTCCAGCGCGCGAAGCGTGCCGGGAACGCCGATGCTGAGGCCACCGAATACGGCGTCGTCGAATTTGCGCGGCCGGCCGTCGATGAGGAAGCGATCGGGCCTGGCGGCGGCCGGCGCCACTTCGCGCCCATCGACGCTCTCGAGCTTGCCGGCGCGGGCGTCCCAATGGAGAGCGAAGGCGCCGCCGCCGAGCCCGGACGACTGCGGCTCGACGAGGTTGAGCACCAGTTGCACGGCGACGGCCGCATCCGCCGCGCTGCCGCCGGCGCGCAGGATCTCGAGCCCCGCCTCGACCCCCAGCGGATTGGCCGCCGAGACCATGAAGGAATGGGCTCGCGCCAGGTCGCCGTGCAGGATGCCGGTGGACGGCTCCGGCGCCGGGCGCTCCTGGGCGAGGGCCGGCACCACGCAGGCAAGGACCGCCACGGCGACCGCGGAGGCGACGAGGGACAGTCGGGATCGCAGCCGCATCTGGTGAGGATCGAATCCGAAACGTTGCCGACTCTCGTTGTGCGCCATTTCATTGGGCAGGAAAATCCCGCTGGCGTGCCCACGAAAGCACAATTTCCGGCATCGTCGCCGTGCAGGTGAGACTGCGTGTGGCGCAAATCTCACAGGAAGCAAGCAACGTGTGATTTCAATGCGCTGATCACGTTCCCGTGGGTTGCTTCCGAGCGCATGGACGGCCACATTCCTGCCGCTTCGGGGTGAGGCGGCGGCGGTCGACAAGCCCGGGCTTTTGTGGCCGGCGCCGGACCAGGGTTTGGCGGTTCTGGTACGGCGGTAAACGCCCTGTTTAAGGGCGCGAATGCAGGATCGGCGGCAAGGACCAGAAGAGACCAGAGGGAACTCGAACCGATGATCATCGCACGCGTCTTGCGTGGCGCCACCATCGCGGTGGGAGCCATCGTTGCGACAGCAGGATTGAGCGCGGCGCCTGCCTCGGCGCAGCTGTTCTGGGATTGGGGCGGCGGCGGCACGATCGGC
>DATFCC010000398.1:0-13428 GCA_035253505.1 Hyphomicrobiaceae bacterium | reverse complement strand
GAACATGTTGGGCAGGTAGTAGCCGATGTAGCCGGCGCCGACGGCAAGGCCCAGCTTGACGAAGACCGGATAGTCGTAGTCGGCAAGCAGGAACAGGTAGATGAGCGCGGCGATGGCGATGAGGATCGGCATGGCCACGCGGAAGAACATGTAGCCGACCAGCGGCGCCTGGCCGCGCAGACCCGCCATCTTCAGCTTGTCGCGCACCTCCTCGGTGTCGAACTGGCTGCGCAGGTTGAGCCGCTTGACGATCTCCTCCATGAATCCCTTGGGCGCCGTGCGCAGCCGGCCCTGGCCGTCCTTGCCGGCAAGATCGGCGAGCCGCGCGGCACGCATCTTGTCGCGCTCCAGCGCCATCACCTGCATGCGCGTGTTGAAGCGGTCGCGCGACAGCAGCGGCGTGATCAGCGTCAGCGCCGTGGCGAAGGCGGCGATCGCTGCCAGCAGCGTTACCATGATCTGCGGCGTGATGAGCGAGACGATCTGGTCGAGCATCGCGTCTGCATCCTTCCGAGGCTTCCCGGCGCCCTCGCCACGGGCGGGTCGGAGGCGGCCTCAGTACTTGAAGTTGATCATCTTGCGCATGACGAGGATGCCCGTGAGCATCCACACGCCCGCGCACACGAGCAGGAACTGGCCGAAGCGTGTCGTCCACAGCAGCGTGATGTAGGCCGGCGTGGTGATGTAGACGAGGATCATGACGACGAACGGCAGGGCGCCGAGCACGGCGGCGGAGGCCTTGGCCTCGGCGGACAACGCCTTCACCTTCGCCTGCAGCCGCTTGCGATCGCGCAGGACGCCGGACAGGTTGCCCAGCACCTCCGACAGGTTGCCGCCAGCCTGCTGCTGGATGGCGACCACGATGGCGAAGAACCTCACCTCTGGCATCGGCATGCGCGTCATCATGCGCTCGAACGCCTCCTGCATGGGCATGCCGACGCGCTGGTGCTCCACCAGCTCGGCGAACTCGCCCGAAACCGGCTGCGGCGACTCGCGGGCGATGATGGCCATGCACTCGGGCAGCGGCAGACCGGATTTGACGCCGCGCACGATCACGTCGATGGCATTGGCGAACTCGTCGATGAACTTGTTCTGGCGCCGCTTCGTCATCTTGGCGACGATCCAGCGGGGCAGGCCCAGCGCGCCCACGAAGGTGCCGAGCAGAGGCACGATGAAGTGCACGTTGGGCGCCGATGCCCAGATGGATAGTCCGACCAGCGCGCCCGTACCGATGGATACGAACCAGAATGAGCGCGGCGACATGTCGAGGCCCGCGCGCTGCAGGCGCAACCGCAAGGTCGCCTTCTCCCGCGCCTTCTCCCGCTCCTCCAGCTCCTGCAGGCTCTCCGTGACCTGCTTGCGCCGGTTCTGGGCGATATCCGTCTGCGCCTTCGAGGCGATGCGCACCGACCGGCTCTCGGTGACGCCGCGGATGCGCTTCTCGGTATGGCGCTCGCCCGACAGATAGGGGTTGAGCAGCAGGAAGACGATGGTGCCGATCGAGACCGCCGCCAGCAGCAGCAGTCCGGCCAGCAGGAGATCGTTGCTAGCCACGGGCATCTCCCATGGGATTGCCGACGCGGTCGTGCACCTCCGCGCTGGCCAGTGCCTGCGCCAGCCGCGAAGTCTCGCCGTAGTATTCGGCCCTCTCCCAGAAGCGGGGGCGGGCGATGCCGGTGGAGCGATGGCGGCCGATGATCTTGCCGTGCGCGTCCTCGCCGGTGATCTCGTAAACGATCAGGTTCTGTAGCGTGACGACCTCGCCTTCCATGCCGACCACCTCGGTCACATGGGTGATCTTGCGCGAGCCGTCGCGCAGGCGCGAGGCCTGGACGATGACGTCGATGGAGCCGGTGATCATCTCGCGGATGGTCTTGGTCGGGAGCTGGAAGCCGCCCATCATGATCATCGATTCGAGACGGCTGATGGCCTCGCGCGGGCTGTTGGCGTGCAGCGTTCCCATCGAGCCGTCGTGGCCGGTGTTCATGGCCTGCAGCAGGTCGAACGCTTCCGGCCCGCGCACCTCGCCGACGATGATGCGCTCGGGGCGCATACGCAGGCAGTTGCGCACCAGCTCGCGCATGGTGATCTCGCCCTCGCCCTCGAGGTTGGGCGGGCGTGTCTCGAGGCGCACGACATGGGGCTGCTGGAGCTGCAGCTCCGCGGAGTCCTCGCAGGTAATGATGCGCTCGTCGTGATCGATAGCGCCGGTGAGGCAGTTGAGCAGCGTGGTCTTGCCGGAGCCCGTGCCGCCCGAGATCAGGACGTTGCAGCGCACGCGGCCGATGATCTCCAGCAGGGTCTTGGTCTCGGGCGAGATCGACTTGAACTTGACGAGCTGGTCGAGCTTCAGCCGGTCCTTCTTGAACTTGCGGATGGTGAGCGCGGGGCCGTCGATCGCCAGCGGCGGAGCGATGACGTTGACGCGGCTGCCGTCGGGGAGGCGCGCGTCGCAGATCGGGCTCGACTCGTCGACGCGGCGGCCGACCTGGCTGACGATGCGCTGGCAGATGTTCATGAGCTGCGCGTTGTCGGCGAAGCGGGTGCCGGTCCTCTGCACCTTGCCGGCGACCTCGATATAGGTGGTGCCGGCGCCGTTGACCATGATGTCGGCGATGTCGTCGCGTGCCAGCAGCGGCTCCAGGGGGCCGTAGCCGAGGACGTCGTTGCAGATGTCCTCGAGCAGCTCCTCCTGCTCGGCAATCGACATCACCACGCTCTTGATCTGGATGATCTCGGTGACGATGTCCCGGATCTCCTCGCGCGCCGCAGCCGCCTCCAGCTTGGCGAGCTGCGTGAGGTCGATGGTGTCGATCAGTGCGTTGAAGACGGTGGTCTTGACGTCATAGTACTCTTCCGAATGGCGACGCTCCGCCACCGGCTCGGGCTTCGGCGGGGACCGCGGCTCGGCGACAGGGGGCTTGGCATCGGGCCCCTTGGTGACGGCCGGGCCGGCGTCCTGCGCACTGATCGCGCGGCGCGGGGTGTCCTGGCTGCGCTTGCCGAACATGCGACGTCAACTCCTCAGCGCTTGAGCTTGAACTTCTCGAGCAGGGGCGCGAACTGCGCGAGCGGGGAGGTCTTCTTCTCCTCTTTCTGCTCGCGCCGGTGCGTCAGGGTCAGTGCCAGCTCGCGGAACTGCTGGGCGGGCTTCGCCTTGGCGGCGAATTCCTCGATCATCTGCCCGTTGTTGGCGGCCAGCCCGAAGGTCTCGCTGTCGAACTCGATCACCTGCGTGGGCGTGATGTCGAGCGCTACCGCGAACTCCTTCGGAGAGATCTCGGGGCGCTTGGGCGTCTTGGCCATATTGATGACCAGGTGCGACGGGCCGTCGTTGGCGCGGTTCTGCTTCAGGAGATCGATGAGATTCTTGGCGTTGCGCAGGTTGGCGAGATCCGGCACCGCGGTGATGACGATCTCGTCGGCCTGCAGCAGCACGCGCTTGACCCACGGCGTCCAGGTATGGGGCAGGTCGACGGCGACGTAGGGCACGTTCTGGCGCACGACCTCGAGCACCAGGTCGCAGGCTTCCCCGGAAATCTCGTAGTCGCGATCGAGCACCACGGGGGCGGCGAAGATGCTCAGGTGCTCCGAGCACTTGGTCAACAGGCGGTCGAGCAGGACCTCGTCCAGGCGTTCGGGGCTCTGCAAAGCCTCGGCGATGCCCTGCACCGGATCCTGGTTGAAATCGAGCCCCGTGGTGCCGAACGCCAGATCGAGATCGGCGACGACGACGTTCGACTTGAGGATTTCCGACATCGCCCAGGCGGCGTTGTGGCACACCGTGCTCGAGCCGACGCCGCCCTTGGCGCCGATGAAGGCGATGACATTGCCGACCGGATCGGTATCCGGATTGTTGTAGAGGTTGGACAGGCTCTCGATGAGCTGCAGCTCGCTGACGGGGGCGATGAGGTACTCGCTGACCCCGCGTTTCAAGAGCTCCCTGTAGAGCACGACGTCGTTGAGGCGTCCGATGACGACCACCTTGGTGCCCGCGTCGCAGCACTCGGCCAGGCGGTCGAGCTCGGCAAGCATCTGCGTGCGCGAGATGGTGGTCTCGACGATGATCAGGTTCGGCGTGGGGTTCTCGCTGTAGTGGGCGACTGCCGCCGGCGCTCCGCCCATATGCACACTGACGTGCGACTTGGCGAGCCTGCGGTCGGCTGTCGCCGTCTGCAGCATGCTGGCAGTGGCCGGCTCCTCGCAGAACGCCTGGATGGAGATGCGTGGAATGGGCCGCGCCCTCACATGCGCGGGCACCTCGTCGGACATGCCGGCCGGAACCAGCTCGCGACTGCCCTGGGCGTCGTCGGCGGCGGAAAGGGCCTGCTTGGACATCTCACACCTCGGCTAGTTGGCGCTCTTGACCTGGATGCGCTCGTCCTGGCTCTTCTCGGCATGCGTCGGCCGGCCCTGACGATACTTGTCGAACACCACGGAACGGCGCTCTCCATCAGCAGGCTCGACCGTGCGCGGCCCCAGGAGGTCGGCGGGGTTGGCGATCTGGGCCGCCAGGTTGTGCTGTTGCGCGCATCCGAAATTGGGATAGGCGAGGTTGCGCGGATCCTCGGCCAGGTTGCTCGTCCACAGGCCGCATTCGGGACCCTGGGCGACGAAGCGCAGGTAGGAGAGGCGGATCGGCGCACCCGGATCGGGGTCGTGGTAAGGCTCGATGGTGACGTTGGCTTCGGAGAAGCCGTAGACGGCGATCATGGCGCGCATGTCGCCCACGGCGCGCACGGCCGCGCTCTCGGCGGGCGAGCCGCTGGGCACCGAGATCACGAGCTTGCTGTTGCCGGCATCAGAGGTGCGATAGCGCTCGAGGAAGCCCGCCACCTGCCCCTTCTGCGCCGGCGTCAGCCCGGAGGAGCCGCGCGGGACACGCACTGTCATGGTCGAAGGCTGCTGCGAGACCATGATGGGATGGCGCTGCGAAGCATCGATGAGGGTCCAGCCGGCCATGTGGTTGCCGGGCTCCTCCAGCGTCTTGCAGCCGGCCAGCGCCAGCACCAGTACGAGGGGCGCCAGATGCGCCGTTCGCCTGATGGTGGAGCGGATGCGGGGAGCGATCGGGGGTCTCATGGCTTCCTCCAGTGTCCCGGCTATTCCACGATGAACCCGAAATCACCCTTCAGGCCGCCGGGCGGCGGCGCGGCGCTCTTGCCGTAGATGCGATTGAGGTGGCCCAGGAAATTGGCTTTCAGGTCGGAAGCGGGAGCAAATCCGTCGTCGGCCCGGGCGAGGTTGCTGCGCGCGGTGGGACGGACCAGGTAAGGCGTGACGATGACGACGAGCTCGGTCTCCTGCTTGATGAAGTCGCGGCTGCGGAACAGGGTGCCGAGCATGGGCATGTCCTTTAGGCCGGGTATGCCGTCGATGTTCTGCTTGGTCGCGTCGGAGATCAGGCCGGCGATGGCCAGCGATCCGCCCGAGGGCAGCTCGACGGTCGATTTGGCCTGGCGCGTCTTCAGCGCCGGGATCGAGATGTTCGATAGGACGACGGCGCCGTCATTGGTGAGCTCGCTCACCTCGCTCTCGATCTTGAGGCTGATGCGGCCCTCAGACATCACCACCGGCGTGAACGCCAGGCCGACGCCGAACTTCTTGTAGGTGACCGTGAGCTGGCCTTGGCTGTCGACGACCGGGATCGGATACTCGCCGCCGGCCAGGAAGTTCGCCGTTTCGCCGGACACGGCGGTCATGTTGGGCTCGGCGAGCGTGCGGATCAGGCCGTCGCGCTCGAGCAGACGCAGGGCACCGGTGAGCTGCGTGTTGCCGGTGGAAAACTTCGTCATCGCGCCCGAGTTGCCGACGGCACCCGGCGCCGGCCCGGCATTGTAGTTACAGAGGATGCCGGCGGTGGCGCACGTGGGACCGGTGGTCAGGTCCAGCGGCCCGGTGCCGACGCCGGGGATGGGCAGCGAGCCGAGACCGGCGGCGGCCGTGAGCGGCAACGCGTTCTCCGTCAGCAGCTTGGTGCTGAAGTTTCCGGAGTTGATGGCGGCGCCCAGGTTGATGCCGAACTGCTTGAGCAGCGAGCGCTGCACCTCCGCCACGGTGACCTTGAGCATCACCTGCTCGTCGCCTTCCACCGTCAGCAGGTTGATGACGAGCTTGGTGTCGCTGCCGCAGGCGGCGGCCTGGCTCTGCGTCCGGCTCTCGTACTGCTCGCGGGAGGGCGGGTTCTGGCCCGTGATGTTGACCGCCGTGGAGTTGGCGCCCAGCGACGGCGACTGGGTCCCCACGCTGCGGTTGGCGGCGACGAACTGGCAGGCGATGTCGGTCGCGCGCTTGGCATCCAGGGGCGTGCGCACCGTGCCGCTCAACACCACCGCCTTGCCGGCCATCTCGGCCTCGATGCGCGAGCCGGGCACGAACTTCCTCAGCATGCCATCGAGGCCCTTCAGATCGGCGCCGACGGCGATCTCGAGCAACAGCACCTGCTGCCCGCGGGTATCGAAGAAGAAGGCGTTGGTCTGGCCCTGCCCCTTGGCGATGAGGAACACGCGGTTCGAGGACTGCACGACGGCGTCGATCTTCTCCGGGTCGGCGACGATCACGTCCTTCAGCTCGACCGGGAACTGGACGAGCATGGACTTGCCCTGGCCGAGCGTGGCACGGCGCGCGAGCGGGAACGGCCCGCCGGGCGGAACCACCAGGATCGACTGCTGAATGACGTCGTCAGCGCGCGCGGCGGCGGGGCCTTGAGCGAGTGCAGCAGGCGTCAGTGCCCAGGCACCCATGACCGCGAGCAGTGCGCCAGCCGTCCGCCTCGATAGAATCCGCATTGTGTGCCAACCCTGTTGCCGGCCCTTTTGAGGTACACACACGCTCAGTTGACGCCATACGCCCCAGACTTCACTCCGTACTTGATGATCTTGATGGTGTCGCCGCGACGCGCCGCGGTCGGGCCGTCCTTGGTCTCGGTGTCGGCGATGCTGCGCAGCGCCAGCGAAATCTCCCCGCCCGAGTTCGCCTCGGCCAGCCGCTGCGCCTGGCCCGGCGTCAGCTCCAGGGTGGCGGTGTTGCCCTCAGCCAGCTTCTTGCCGTCCTTGGCTTCGATGAGCTGGCCGATCGCCAGCACCCTTATGTTGTGGAACAGGGTCTCCGACTGGAATTCCTCGCCGGCACGCGTCCGCAAGCGGCGCGTGTGGATCACGTCGACGCGATCATTGGGCAGGATGAGCCGGCCGACGCCGGTCTCCTCCTTGATGCGCGTGGAGATGGCGCGCATGCCCTGCGGCAGGATCGCCGCCAGCACGCCGCCCTCGCCGGCGCGAACCAGCTTGGCCGCCGTCACCGGCTCACCCGACAGCATGGGAGCGCGGGCGACGGAGTCCTTGAGCTCCTGCATGGCGTTGGGTCGGTTGCCTCTCTGGATGTAGCCCGCGCCCACGGCGTTCACGGGCCATTCCATCCAGCGGAAGCTCTCGGGCCCGGTGATCTGGCCCAGCCCGATCTCGCCGCGCGCCACCAGCACCTGAGTGGTATTGGTGGTGACCTCCTCGCGCACGACCTTGGTCGGCTGCCGGATCAGGCTCATGACACCGAAGAATGCGCCGAGCCCGCACACCCCGGCCACGGCGACACCCAGCAGCTGTGCTCGTTTCATGGCGCAATTGTCCCCGGTTCGGAGTCGGCAAATCGGTGCGGTCGGTTAGACCTTGCGCAACAATCGTCAATGGGTAGTTAATTGCGGATGCAAACCGGCGCACTGTTGCCGATTAGCGAGCCTGCCGCCGGAAGGCGGGGCGAAGCGCCGTAAGCGACTCAGCCGGCCAGGACGGTGAACCAGACCGTGTGCGGATAGACAAGCAGCGCGCCGGCCGCCAGCGCCAGGCCATAGGGGATGCCGGTGTCGTGCCGGTGCAGCCGCAGGGCCCAGGCCTGGCCCAGCAGCACGCGCGGCAGCGGCATGGATCTGGCGGACAGGAATGCCATCGCGATGATGCCGCCGGCGAGGCCGACATACACCATGTAGGGCAGCAGGTTGCCCGTGCCGACCCATAGGCCAACGGCTGCCATCAGCTTGGCGTCGCCGCCGCCGAACCAGCCGGGAATGAACAGCAGGATGCCCAGCGCCAGCATCAAGGCGCCGGCCGCGAGATGATCCAGGAAGGCCCAGGGGCCGAGGCCCGCCAGCAGCGCCAGCGGAAAGAACGCCAGCACCAGAACCACCGAGATGCGGTTGGGGATCTTCATCGTGAAGAGATCCGTCGCCGCTGCAAAGGCGACGGCAAAGGGGAGGATGACCAGGACAGCAGCCTCGAACATCTCTTTCCCGTATGCCCGCTTGGCGGCCTCGGTGCCGCCCTATGCCTGTCCAATCAACCGGTAGCCACCTCGGCCACCCCGCCCGACAGACGTGGGGCCATGCTTGGCCGCCACGTCGCCGGCGCGGACTTGAAGGGCTTAGGCCGACTTCATGGTCGTGGTGACGGTGTTGAAGGTGTCGCCGACCTGCGAGCCCAGGCCGCGCGCCGCGGCGATGATGCCGACAGCGATCAGAGCAGCGATGAGGCCGTACTCGATGGCCGTGGCGCCCTGCTCGTCCTTCACGAAACGCTTCAGAATGTTCTGCATGTTTTGACGCTCCCTACTCAACCCCGAACGGCCCGCAGCCGCTCGGCCCTGTCCCCGGCGAGGCGAGACCGCGCCGTAAGCGCCGGACAAGGTAGGGGCTGGCCTTTAAGGGCAGGTTAAGTCGCCGCGGACAAGGCCGCATTTCGCCGATCCGGGATCGGCGCGCGCCGTCGGCTTCGCTGCTTTGGAGCGGCCCCCGGCGCGCTCCGGTCGCGTCTTTGCACTTCCTTCACGATTAGTGGACAAATCTTGCCGGCGACCGGTTTTGCAGATTCGGAAATTTGCGCCAATGACCCGCGACCTCGCCCAGAGCAGCCGCCTGCGTCACGTGCTGGCAATCGTTGCAATCACTGCCGCGACGATGCCGGCGGGCGCGCCGGTCTGCGCCGCCGAGGACCTGATCGTCAAGTATGACCAGTCGCAGCTCGTGCGGCTGCCCAAGGCCGCCAGCGAGGTCATCGTCGGCAATCCCTCGATCGCCGACGTGGCCGTGCAGTCCGGCAACCTGCTGGTCGTCACCGGCAAGACCTTCGGCATCACCAACATCATCGCCCTCGACGCCGAGCGCAACGTCATCCAGGACCAGCGTGTCCTCGTCAGGCGCGACGAGGGCAAGGTCGTCAATCTGCTGCGCGGCACCGAGCGGCAGTCCTACAACTGCACGCCCCAGTGCAACCCCTCGATCACCATCGGCGACGAGCAGAAGTACTTCGACGCCATCCGCAGCGCCTCGCAGAACAAGATGACCTTCTCGGAGGGCACCGGGGGAGAGCGGCCGCAGGGCCAGTGACGGCCGCATCCCGGCCGGGGATGGCGTGCGCCGCAACACGCGTATGCGTGCGCATTGCCTAGAAGTTTACCCAAATGCAAGGGCCTTCGGGGCGATTTACGCCCTGTTCAGTATCGCCCTCGCATAGTCGCTGCGCTGGGGAATGGTGCGCAGGGGCGCGGCACGTGGTGTCGACAGTCACAGTTCAGATGCAGAAGGCGGCCCGCCGGCTGACGCGGCGGTGGCGGCGCGAGGATGGCACGGCGGCCATCGAGTTCGCCATCATCGCCATGCCGTTCGTGATGCTGCTGTTCGGCCTCGTCTCGGTGTGCCTCTACTACTTCGCCGACTTCAGCATGGAGAACGCGACCTGGCAGGCAACGCGCGCCATTCGCACCGGCCAGCTCCAGCAGGGCCAGGGCGTGTACGCCGGTCTGAGCAGCAACTCCGACAAGCAGAAGGCGCTCAAGAAAGCGTTCTGCGACAAGGCGTTCTTGTTCTCCGACTGCAACACCAAGGCGGTCGTCATCGTCCAGAGCAACGCCGGCTTCGGCACCATCAATACGCCCAGTTGCACGACCAACGGCTCGATCATCGACGAGAGCGCGGCGGCCTTCAACACCGGCGGCTCCAGCTCGGTCGTGCTCGTCACCATCTGCTATCCATGGGACTTCGGGGGCCATCTGCCGATGCTGTTCCATCTCGGCAATCTGAACGGCGGTGCGCTCCTCATGCAGGCATCGGCCGCATTCCGCACCGAGCCCTACGACTGATCCTCGAGATGCCCGCCCACGCCACCAACGAGCCTGCAGTTCTTCCGCCCGAACCGAGCGCCGCCATGTCGACTGCATCAGCCAGCACGACCCTCATCCGCGCCGCCGTGCGTGCGCGCCGCTGGGCCCGTGATACGTCGGGGATGGCGGCCATCGAGTTCGCCATGATCGTCCCGATCATGGCCGTCATGTTCATCGGTGCCGTCGAGCTGAGCCAGGCCATCATCGTCGACCGCCGCGTTACTGCGATCGCCGCCACCACCGCCGACCTCGTGGCGCGCGCCGAGACCCAGATCACGCAGTCCGACATCACCGACATCATGCGAGCCAGCAGCTTCATTATGGCGCCTTACACGCGCAACCAGCTTCAGATCGTGGTACGCGAGCTGCAATCCTCGCCGACGAGCGCAACGATCGTGAAGGAGTCGTGGATCTGCACCTACAATGGCACGGGCCAGACGCTGGTCTGCAGCTGCTCCAACACCGCAAGGACGGTGCCGGGCAACCTGGTGGGCACCAATGATGCCGTGGTGCGCGCGGAGGTGACATACGGCTATCAGCCGCTGGTGTTCGACTACTTCATGAAGCGCAACTGGGGCAGCACAGGCACCTCCTACAACCTGTCCGAGACGATCTACCAGAAGCCGCGCGGCCAGTGGCCCGTCCTGCAACAGAGCAATGGCACGGCTTGCCCGCCGCCGACGTTCCCCTGATGCGAGGAGGCGGCCCTCTGCCGCCGCGTCGCTCGTTCCGCTGACACGATCCGCCCGTTCCTCCGCGGCCATCGCAAATGCCGCGGCCATTTTGGTTGTATTTGCAGAGGCGGCCACTTTCCACCTATGGTGGGCAGGGGAGAGAGCCAGGGAGCGGGCAAGTCACCCAGTCAGCGATGGGACGCCGGTCGACGCATACGCCGCAGCAGCTCCGGGAGCTTATTCTCGACGCGGCGCAGGACATCATCCAGGTTCAGGGACTGGCCGGCCTCTCCGCGCGCGAGATCGCACGCCGGATCGAATACTCGCCCGGCACCATCTACAATATGTTCGAGAATCTCGATGACGTGGTGCTGCACGTGGAGGCACGCGTGCTCGAGGCGCTCGACAAGCGCATCTCGACCGTCCTGGAGGACGGCGAGGCTGCCGGGCGCGTCGGCCGGCTGGCGCAGGCCTATCTTGCCTTCACGCATGAAAATCCGCGGCTGTGGAACCTGCTGTTCGAGCACCACATGCCGGCCGGAACCGACCTTCCCGCCTGGTATCAGCAAAAGCTGGAAGGCCTGATGGGCCGCGTCGAGGAGGCGCTCGCTCCCCTGTTCGCGCCGGGTCGGGAGGCCGACCGTCAGCGCGCTGCGCGCGTGCTGTGGGCTGGCGTGCACGGGATCACCTCGCTCTCCACCGCCGACAAGCTGTCCGTCGTCACCTCCGAGTCCGCGAGCCGGCTGATCGATGACCTCGTCAGCGGCTACCTCGCCGGACTGGGTGAGGCGGCTGGATCGTCGGCCGCGAAGGTGCTGCAACAAACCCCGCCGGTGAGGGCGTAGGGTGCAGTAGGCGAACGCCGTATTGCACCGCCTCCTTGAGTGAGCTTGGTGCAATACGCTGGCGCTATTGCACCCTACGCCAAGGCCGGCTCCTGGAGGAGATGCGCGATTGCGTTGGCGTAGTAGGCGAGCAGCGCGCTTTCCTTGCGATCGAGACGATAGACGGCGCCGTCACTCACAACGAGATGGCGCAGCACGAGCATGCGCAGGCCAACCTCCACCGCGTATTCCTGGTCCTGGCGCGGAATATGGACGTGCCCGCCGGCCGCTCTCAGCCGGTTCATGAGCGCGATGACGGCCCCCTTCAGCTCGAGGCTCGAGAGGCCCTGGTCCCCCGCCGCAAGGATCGCGCTCGCCACCAGCGAGACCGGCAAGGCCGGCACGACCCTGCCAACCTCCGTCATCAGGCGCTGGCCCAGCCTCTCGATCTCGGCGAACCGTTGCCCTTCGGGCAGCGCGCGCAAGTCGCAGCCGCGCTCGGCGAGGTAGGCGCGCAGCGACAAGGGCCGCCCGAAGCTGACGCAGGCATAGCCGTAGCGGTGCCACGTGCCCCGCATGCGCTGCCACAGGCCCTTGGCGGCCCAAACCGACAGCACGATGGGGTTGAACGCGAAGCGGGGGCGCTCGCCGGCCGGTGTCGAGGCCGCGGCCGTCAGCACGCGATCCTCCAGCACCCGGTCGTAGTTGAGGCCGACGGGGACGAAGACGATGTCGCGGGCGCCATTGGGGTCGAAGCCTGACACCATGTAGCCGAGCAGCCCGAGCTTGGGCGGCCGCAGGAGGCCGTCGCGCGTGAGGCCGCCTTCGGGAAACACCGCCTGCGTCACGCCCGACGCGGTCGCCATGTGCACGTAGCGCGCGAGCACCTTGCGATAGAGCGGATTGGAGCTGTCGCGGCGCACGAAGTAGCCGCCCATGGCGCGGATCAGGCTCTGCAGCGCCCACACGCGCGCCCATTCGCCGACGGCGTAGCTGAGCGCCGAGCTCTCCGACACCAGGTAGGTGACCAGCACGTAGTCCATGTTGGAGCGATGATTGATGACGAACACCACGGAGGCGTCCGGCGGCACCTGGTAGAGCTCGGCCTGCTCGAAGGCGCCGACGCGCACGCGATAGAGCGAGGTCGACAGCCGCCTGGCCAGCGACGCCCCGACGCGGAAATAGGTGTAGGCGGAGAAGGCCGGCACGATCTCCTTGGCATAGCGGCGCGCGCGAGCGTGGGTGATGCTCTTGGGCTCGTTGCGCGCCTTGGCCTCCGCGTCGACGGCCGTGAGCACATCAGGATCGAACATGAGCTGCTCGATGAGCTGACGCCGGCGCGCGAGCTTGAAGGGCGGGATGGTGAGCTTCAGGCGCTGATTGAGCCGGTCAATGGCGCGGTTGACCCGGCGCCGCAGCCACCACCGCAGCGCCGGCGCGAACAGGCGGTCGATGACCGCGATTGCGGCAAGCACCGCCACCGCCACGGCGACCCAGACCGGCACTGTCACCGACGCGCCCATCCGCGCGCCTCCCCCGAGACGGCTTTGTCCGTCGGCTGTACTTGATTGCCGACGGCCATGCGGAGACTAACGTGCCGCAGACGCCAGGGCGAGTTGAGAGCTGGATCCCGGGATCAGCCGCGGGATCACCTCTTCGTTGCGACTATCGATCCACCAGATCGGGCACGCGCCAGCGCGGAGAGATCATCATCTGGGCGGCGCGGCGACCATCCCGGGCCGCGCCGATCGTCAAGCCTCGGGCCGCGCCTATCCCTTGGCCCG
>DATFCC010000397.1:0-4300 GCA_035253505.1 Hyphomicrobiaceae bacterium | reverse complement strand
CGAGATCGGTGCCGTAAAGAACGCTCGGCACGGCCGTCATGCGCTCGTAGATGAGCCGGCCGATGATCTGGCCATCCTCGAGAATGAACGGCACTTTGTGGCTCCGCACTTCGAGCACCACGCGCGCGCCCGCGCCACCGGCCGGCGCATGGCCGAAACCCGGATCCATGAAACCCGCGTAGTGCACGCGGAACTCGCCGACGAGCGGGTTGAACGGCATCATCTCCGCCGCATGCGTGGGGGGCACGTGCACCGCCTCCTTCGAGGCGAGGATATAGAACTGGTCTGGATCGAGGATCAGGCGCTGGCGATCGCCGACGACGATCGGCTCCCAGTAGTCCGCGAGCGGGCAGGAGCCCGGCGCATCGACATCGACGAGGCCGGTGTGACGCCGCGCACGATAGCCGACGAGGCCCTTGCCGTCGCCGACGAGATCGACGGAGAGCGCGATGCCGCCTCTGACGTCGGCAGTCTCGCCGCCGCGCACGAGCGTGACCTTCTTGTGCAGTGCCTCGAGCGCATCGTCCGTCTCGACGGGATCGCCGGCGCGGAAACGGATCTGGCTCAACATGGAGCCCCGTCGTACGACGATCGGGAAGGTCTGCGGGCAGATCTCGGCGAACAGCGGGCCGCGGTAGCCGGCGGGCACCTGGTCGAAGGCGCCGACGCCATCGGCGATGACGCGCGTGAACACGTCGAGCCTGCCGGTCGAGCTCTTGGGGTTGGTAGCGGCGGCGAGCCCGGGCGGAAGGGCCATGCTCTCGAGCAGCCGCACGATGTAGACGCAGCCGGTCTCGAGCACCGCGCTGCCGGTGAGATCGATGGCATGGAGCTGCAGGTTCTTCACTTTGGCTTCGACGCGCGCGTCGCGGCCGGGCAGGAAGCTCGCCCGCACGCGCAGCGCTTCCGCGCCGAGCCTGAGATCGAGACTGGCAGGTTGCAGCTGATTGGGGAGCAGCGGCTGGGCGAGCCGCACATGGTTTGCATCGATAAGGGCGCGTATGGACTGCACCGGCAGGATGCCGGATCTGGTTTCCGGCGCCTTCTTGGATCGCGCTCTTGGCTGCACGCTGGCCATCGCCGCCCTCACTTTGGCTTCGTCTAGAACGAAACGGCCATTGACGCCAAGCGGCAGGACGCGGTAATCCCCGTATTGGACCACGTGGTGATTTGGCCGGCCGGCTTGCAGCCACGTTAAACAACTAGCTAAAAGGCCGTGCGCAGAACCGACCAGACCGCGCCCGGCTTCAGTCCAAGCAGGGACCAGTCCGGCCGGTTTTTTTGTTGCCTGGCGTGCCCAGGCGAGGGAGTGCGCACATGACCACCGATCCGGCCAAGCGGCAACGCGAAGAAGCCTGGGGCCTCGAGACGCAGCTCGTGCACGGCGGCAGCCTGCGTTCGGAATTTTCCGAGGTGTCGGAGGCGCTCTACCTGACGCAGAGCTACGTCTACACCAGCGCCGAGCAGGCCGAGGAGCGTTTCAAGAACGAAGGCGGCTTCATCTACAGCCGCTACGCCAATCCCACCGTCGCCATGTTCGAGGAGCGCATGCGGCTGCTGGAGGGCGCCGGGGCGGCGCGCGCCACGGCCACGGGCATGGCGGCCGTCACGTCATCGCTGCTGTGCTTCCTCAAGGCCGGCGATCACATCGTGGCGGGCCGCGCCCTGTTCGGGTCCTGCCGCTACGTCGTGGAGGACCTTTGTCCACGCTTCGGCATCGAGTCGACGCTCATCGACGGCCGCGACATCAAGGCCTGGGAGCGCGCGGTGCGTCCCAACACCAAGGCCTTCTTCTTCGAGACGCCGACCAATCCCGCCCTCGAGCTCATCGACATTGCGGCAGTCTCCGAGATCGCGCGCGGGGCGGGCGCGCTGGTGGTGGTCGACAACGTATTCGCCACGCCCGTCCTGCAAAAGCCGCTGAAGCTCGGCGCCGATGTGGTGGTCTATTCCGCCACCAAGCACGTGGACGGCCAGGGCCGGTGCCTCGGCGGCATCGTGCTGGGCTCCGAGAGCTATGTGAAGGACCATCTGCACAACTTCCTCAAGCACACCGGGCCCTCGCTGAGCCCGTTCAACGCCTGGGTGATGCTGAAGGGGCTCGAGACGCTGCCCTTGCGCGTGCGCGCCCAGTGCGAGGCCGCCTCCAAGGTTGCGGATCACCTCGCCGCCCAGAAAGGCGTGACGCGCGTGCTGTTCTGCGGGCGGTCGGACCACCCGCAGGCCCCCCTTGCGCAACGGCAGATGGCGGGCCCGGGGCAGGTGGTCGCCTTCGAGATTGCCGGCGGCAAGGCGGCCGCGTTCCGCTTCCTCAACGCGCTCAAGCTCATCCGCCTGTCCAACAACCTGGGTGACGCCAAGAGCCTGATCACGCATCCGGCCACCACCACGCACCAGCGGCTGAAACCCGAGGCCCGGGCGGAGCTCGGCATCTCCGACGGCCTGCTGCGGCTTTCTGTCGGGCTGGAGTCCCCCGCCGACCTGACGGCCGACATTGACCGCGCCCTGGCGGCCTCTAGAATCGCGTGAGAGCAGCGAACTCCGGCCGGCCAGGCATCCTCAGGCCGGCCCTTCAGGGCAGCTCCATGTACGAAGCCGTCACCCGCGACATCCGCGTGCGCGCCACGCCGAAGTTCCTCGAGGAGGAGTCCGAGCCCGACGAGGGCAAGTTCTTCTGGGCCTATACCATCGAGATCAGCAACGAGGGCGAGGAGACGGTCCAACTCTGCTCGCGCCACTGGCGCATCACCGACAGCGAGGGACGCAACGACGAGGTGCGGGGGCCGGGCGTGGTCGGCAAGATGCCGGTGCTGAGGCCCGGCGAGTCCTTCCGCTACACGTCGGGCTGCCCCCTGGAGACGCCGTCGGGCATCATGGTGGGCACCTACAGCATGACGACCGAGACCGGCGAGCAGTTCAACGTGCAGATCCCCGCCTTCTCGCTCGACAGCCCCCACGCCAAGCGCAGCCTCAACTGAAGGACGTCATGAGCCCAAGTCCGAGCCCGGCGCCCACGCTCGCCTCCACGAAGGAGCTGCTGGCGCGGCTCGTCGCCTTCGACACCACCAGCCACAAGACCAACATCCCGCTCATCGCCTTCGTCGAGGAGTACCTGGCGCGCCATGGCATCGAGAGCCGGCGCGTTCCGACCGCCGACGGCCAGAAGGCGAGCCTGTTCGCCACCATCGGCCCGGCGGATGGCGGCGGCATCGCGCTCTCCGGCCACACCGACGTGGTGCCGGTGGCGAGCCAGAAGTGGGACACCGATCCCTTCGAGCTCATCGAGCGCGGCGACAAGCTCTACGGCCGCGGCACCTGCGACATGAAGGGCTACCTTGCCTGCTGCCTCGCCCTGGTGCCCTCGCTCGCGGCGCGCAAGCTGAAAGTCCCCTTTCATATCGCCTTCTCCTACGACGAGGAGGTCGGCTGCACGGGCGTGAGGCCCATGATCGGCGAGTTCGGCAAGACGCTGCCGACGCCACGCATGGTGTTCGTCGGCGAGCCCAGCAACATGACGGTGGTCGACGCGCACAAGGGGCCGGTGCGCTGGCGTGTGGAGCTGACGGGCCGCGCGGCACACTCGAGCATGCCGCACTACGGCGTCAACGCCATCGCCTATGCCGGCCGGCTGATCGGCGAGATCCTGGCGATAGAGGAGGAGCTGAAGGCTGGCCCGCTCGATCCCCGCTTCGATCCGCCCTGGACCACCACGCAGGTGACGCAGATCGAGGGCGGCACCGCCTCCAACGTCGTGCCGGTGCCGTGCTGGTTCGGCTGGGAGACGCGCGCGCTGCCGGGCTTCGACCCCTTCTCGCTGCAGCGGCGGCTGGAGACGTACGCTTCCGAGGTCTGCCTGCCGGAAATGCGCAAGCTGGCGCCGGAGTCGGAGATCGTGATCCGCGCCATGAACCACGTCTCGGCCTACGCAGCCGACAACCGTTCCGGCATCGTGCCGCTGACGTTGAAGCTCGCCGGCCAGAACGAGACGCTGGCCGTCTCCTATTGCACGGAGGCGGGCCTGTTCCAGGACGGCGGCGCCCCGGCCATCATCTGCGGCCCCGGCGACATCGCCCAGGCCCACACCGCCAACGAGTTCATCCGGGTGGAGGAGCTGGAGAAGTGCCTAGCATTCCTAGGAAGATTGGCGGATTGGGCGGAAGGGTGAGGGGGGCGTTTCTGCGGGACGGGTGAGTATACGCAGGTGCGGTAGAGTCCGGCTCAGGGACCGAATGTCATTAGAGTGGTCTGCCGTTGGGGCAACTCCGATCGCAACCTATCGACGATCGTGCCCGACATACCG
>DATFCC010000396.1:0-7583 GCA_035253505.1 Hyphomicrobiaceae bacterium | reverse complement strand
ATCGTCTCGAGCTTCTTGCGGAGTGCCGCCCGGCTGCGCTCCTCGACGCTGATCTTGGCTTTCTTGACTCTCAGCTCCAGCTCCTGGAGCTCCTTGAAGGACATTCTCTCGGGATCTTTTGCCATTCGAAAACTTCCTCGTGCAGGTACCGGGAAGGGTATCAATTAGAATGGCAATGGCAAATATTTTCTGAAAAGGTTTGTCGATGGGTCGGGATGAAATAGCTGATCGGGACCATGGCTTTGATCGCGGCCATGCGCCAACATGACTTGCGACCGCAACATCAGCAATGGACCGTAATGGCTGACACTTCAAAACCAGAGGATGAGCTCGTTACGGTGCGCGACTGGCTTCGTTACGCAGTGAGCCGGTTCAACGCTGCCGGATTGACATACGGGCACGGTACGGCAAATGCCTTGGACGAGGCGGCCTTTCTCGTTCTCCATACATTGAGGCTGCCGGTGGACCAGCTCGAGCCCTGGCTCGAGGCGCGCCTGCTGAGGTCGGAGCGCCGCGCCGTGTACGATATTCTCGAAATGCGCATAACGACGCGCAAACCGGCCCCCTACCTCACGCGCGAGGCCTGGATCGGCAGCCATTCATTCTACGTCGACGAACGCGTCATCGTTCCGCGCTCTTATCTGGGCGAGCTCCTTTGCCGGCAGATGGAGGGGCCGGACGCAGCGATCTTGACTGGGTTGCAGCCTGCCGCCGTGGGGAGTGTCCTGGAGCTGTGCACCGGGTCGGGGTGCCTGGCCATCCTCGCCGCACTGGCGTTCCCCGATGCGGCGGTCGATGCCAGCGACATTTCGCCGGACGCCCTGGCCGTGGCGGAGCGCAATATCGCCGACTACGGTCTTGGCTGGCGCATCGCTCTTACCCAATCGGACCTGTTCGCTGCCCATACCGGTCGCCGCTACGACCTCATTCTCGCCAATCCACCCTACGTCAGTGACGAGGTCATCGCGGCCTTTCCACCCGAATACGCCGCCGAGCCGGTGATCGCCCACGCCGGCGGCGCCGACGGGCTGGACCTGGTGCGGCGGATCCTCGCCGGTGCCGGCCCGTTTCTGTCGCCCACAGGCATGCTGGTGGTCGAGGTCGGACACGGGCGCGCGCTCCTCGAGCAGCAGTTCCCCGATCTGCCGTTCATCTGGCTGGACACGGCCGAGAGCGAGGGCGAGGTCTTCGCATTGGGGGCCGAGGCCTTGCGCTAGGGGCTCGGTTGGGCCTACTCGTTCACCCACCGAGAGCTTCGGGATGATCGAGCAGCGCGGGCAACGATGGCCACTCCCAACCCCTTCACCGCAGTCGAGCGGCGGCCTCACACGGATGGCCCGTTTCACCAGAACGAGGTCGGCCTCGCCAACCGCAACTCCGGCATTCTGCTCGAGACGCTGCGCCACGACCTGACCCCGGTCGGGCTGCACTATCTGCTCAACCATTTCGACGTGCCCTATGTCACGGATCCGACGTGGCACGTCGAGATCACGGGTCGCGTAAAGCGGGCCGGAAGCGTCAGCCTCGATGAAATCATGCGCTTGCCCGCCCGCACCCTGCGCGTGACGCTGGAATGTGCGGGCAACGGCCGGGCAATGCTGACGCCGCGCTATCCGAGCGTGCCCTGGGGCTACGAGGCCGTCGGCACGGCCGAATGGACCGGTGCGCCCTTGCGGCATGTGCTCGAGCAAGCGGGATTGCTCCACGACGCCACTGAGATAGCCTGCATCGGCGTGGATAGTGGATTCGACCGCGGCCAGGAGCACTACTACGGCCGCAGCCTGCAGCGCGACGTCGCCCTCAGCGACGACGTGCTGCTTGTCTGGGCGATGAACGGCGCACCGCTGTTGCCGCAGCATGGGTTCCCGCTGCGCCTCGTGGTGCCCGGCTGGTACGGGATGGCCAGTGTCAAATGGCTGAACCGGATCGAGGCGCTGTCCGAGCCGTACCGGGGCTTCCAGCAGGTGAACAGCTACATGTACCGCGCCGTGCCCAACGGGCCGACCACCCCGGTGACCCATATGCGCGTGAAATCGCTCATGGTCCCGCCCGGCATTCCCGACTTCTACTCCCGCCGCCGCATGGTGGATGCCGGCCTGGTGCAGGTCTTCGGACGTGCGTGGTCAGGGGGTGGCGTGCCCATCGTGAGAGTCGAGTTTGCCGTCGACGACAGATGGCAGGATGCAGACCTGGGTCCTGAGCAGGGCAGGTTTGCCTGGCGGGCATGGACGGCGGGTTGGGCAGCGGAGCCGGGTGAGCACGAACTCGCCTGTCGTGCGACCGATGCCAGCGGCGACACTCAACCTCTGCAGTTGCGCTGGGACAACGGTGGGTTCGGCAACAACGCCGCCCAGCGTGTTGCCGTCACGGTGAGATAGGACATGCCCGAGACAATCGAGGTGTCGCTCTGGCGCGGCGGTAGGGATGGGCGCTACCAGGCCTTCAAGGTGCCGCTGCGCGAGAACCAGACCGTTCTCGACGTAGTGACATGGGTGCAGCGCAACGCCGATGCCACGCTCGCCTATCGCTTCGCCTGCCGGGTCGGCATGTGCGGAAGCTGCGCCATGACGGTCAACGGGCGGCCGCGCTGGACCTGCCGGACCCACATCTCCAAGGTCGCCGAGGACGGCCGTGTCGAGATCGGGCCTCTTGCCAATCTGCCGGTGATCAAGGACCTCGCCTGCGACATGCGCGTGTTCTTCGAGAAATGGCAGCGCGCCAAAGGTGCTTTTGCGCCGAGCAAGTCGCGCCAGGACTCCCTCGAGAAGATCCAGCCCGCCTCGGCCCCGCGGATCGCCGCCGATGCGGCCATCGAATGCATCAATTGCGGAGTGTGCTACGCGGCCTGCGATACGGTGCGCTGGAACGCCGACTACGTGGGTCCCGCTTCGCTCAACAGGGCCTGGACGCTCGCCAACGACGTCCGCGATGCGGGTGGCCGGGAACGGCTGGCGGCGGTTGCCGCCGACGGTGGTTGTCACGCCTGCCATTCGCATCAGAGTTGCCAGGAGCATTGCCCGAAGGCGCTCAACCCGACCGCTTCGATCGCCGGCCTCAAGCGCCTGACGATGCAAGCCTATCTTCGTGGTGAGCTGTGATGCGAGCCGGGATGGCACGATATCTCCCTCTCCCCACCTCCGGGGAGAGTGAACGGATGGCGTTGCGTTCGCGAGCGGTCGGCGTAGTGGCTGCCCTCCCCCTTGCGGGGAGGGGCCGCTCCCCATCATGTCGAAGACATGCCTGCGGCATGAGGGGAGCGGAATTCCCGCCGGGGACGGGAATCGACTCATGAACGTGCGCCTCTACATCCTGCAGCGCGCCACTGCCGCGATCGTGGCGCCGTTGGTGCTGGCGCATCTGGCCGTCATCTATTACGCCACCAGCCGCGGCCTGAGCGCGTCCGAGATTCTCGGCCGCACCCGCGGCAGCCTTGGCTGGGGCGCGTTCTACGTGCTGTTCGTGCTGGCGGCGGCCACGCACGGCGCGATCGGCGTGCGTGCGATCGCCCTGGAGTGGGGTGGCCTCAGGGGCCGGCGGCTCGACGCCCTCATGTGGGCCTTTGGCCTCCTGCTCGCGCTGCTGGGGTTGCGCGCGGTGGCCGCGGTGGTGCTGTCGTGAGCCTGCACGCATCCACGCACCGGCGCAGCGGCCTGTGGCTCGCGGCCCTTGTCCACCGGCTGTCGGGACTGGCGCTGGCGTGTTTTCTGCCGCTGCATTTTCTTGCGCTCGGTCTCGCCATCGACGGCGAGGCGCGGCTCGATGGGTTCCTGAAGTGGACGGCCAATCCGGCCGTGAAGCTCGCCGAGACCATCCTGATCTTCCTGCTGGCCGTGCATATGCTGGGCGGTATCCGCGTGCTCGTGCTGGAGACTCTGCCCTGGCGCGATGGACAAAAAGCCTTTGCCGTGGCCGCTCTGGCGGCGGCGCTGGTGGCGGCCATCGCCTTTTTGGCGATCGCGGCGTAAGACGGTTGCATGCTCGAGCGGCTCGAAACCGACATTCTGATCCTGGGCTCCGGCGGTGCCGGATTGTTCGCGGCGCTGCACGCGCACCAGGCCGATCCCGGGCTGCGCATCACGATCGCGACCAAGGGCCTGCTCGGCAAGTGCGGTTGCACACGGATGGTGCAGGGCGGCTACAACGTGGCGCTCAACCCCGGCGACTCCGTCGAGCGCCACTTCATGGACACCATCGAGGGTGGCAAGTGGCTGCCCAACCAGGACATGGCGTGGACGCTCGTCACCAAGGCCATCGAGCGCGTCCACGAGCTGGAGAACGAGGTCGGCTGCTTCTTCGACCGCAACCCCGACGGCACGCTGCACGGCAAGGCGTTTGCTGGCCAGACCTTCGACCGCACCGTGCACAAGGGCGACCTCACCGGCATCGAGATCATCAATCGGCTGATGGAGCAGGTGTGGGCACGTCCCATACAGCGGCTGGAGGAGCACCGGGCGGTTGCGCTGATTCCGGCGCGCGGGGGCGGCTCCATCGCCGGCGTGCTGATGATCGATGTCCGCACCGGGCTTTTCCGCTACGTCGCGGCGGGCGCCGTGCTGCTGGCCACCGGCGGCGGCCCCACCATGTACCGCTATCACACCCCCTCCGGCGACAAGAGCATGGACGGCCTTGCCATGGCCCTGCGCCTCGGTCTGCCCCTGCGTGACATGGAGATGGTGCAGTTCCATCCTACCGGTTTGCTGGCTGGCCCCGACACACGCATGACGGGCACCGTGCTCGAGGAGGGCCTGCGCGGCGCCGGCGGCCACCTCCTCAACGGCAGCGGCGAACGGTTCATGGCTGCCCGCGACCCGCGCGCCGAGCGGGCCACGCGCGACTTCGTCTCGCGCTGCATCTACGAGGAAATGCGCGCCGGCCGTACCACCCGCAACGGCGGCGTGCACATCAAGATGAGCCACCTGGGCCCCGAGCGCGTGCGCCGCGAGTTCAAGGGCATGGTGGAGCGCTGCGCCGATTGCGGGTTCGATCTGGCCGGCGGACTGGTGGAGGTGGTGCCGACCGCCCACTACTTCATGGGCGGCGTGGTCTGCAATGTCGACACCTCGACGGAGCTCTCCGGGCTGTTCGTGGCGGGCGAGGATGCGGGCGGGGCGCATGGTGCAAACCGTCTCGGTGGCAATGGCGTCGCCAACTCCACGGTGTTCGGCGGCATCTCAGGCGAGACCATGGCGGGATGGATCGCGCGCGGCGGCGGGCATCGCGCGGCTGATGAGGACGCGATCGAGGCCGAGATCCTCCGCGCACAGCATCCCTTCACCCGCAAGGGCTGCGATCTCAATCGCCTGCGCGAAGAGCTCCTGGACATCATGTGGGATGACGTTGGCGTCAGCCGCGATGCGGCATGCCTGAACCGTGGCATGGCCAAGCTTGCCGCCATCGAGGACGAGCTGTTGTCGACCGGAGTGGTTGATGGTGACCGCGCTTTCAACCTCACCTGGCACGACTGGTTGAACCTGCGGTCGCTGGTCGAAATCTCCAAGGTGATTGCCGCCGCTGCGCTCCGCCGCGAGAACAGCCGCGGCGCCCACTATCGCGAGGACTTTCCCGGCGAAGGCGACCTGGAGACCTCCACCTTCACGGTGGTCCGGCAACGCGACGGTGCGCTCGACATCGCCCAGCAGCCGGTCCAGTTCACCATTGTGCGACCCGGCCAGAGCCTGCTCAAGGAGGCGGCCGAGTGACCGTGCACCCGTCCGCATGGGCGCCTGCGCCGAGGCGCCGATAGCCCGGACGGCGAGCGGAGATGATGCGTGGCGAACCTGATCTTCATGGTCGGCCTCGTCGTGGCGGTGGTGCTGCTCGCCCTGCTCGTGCTCACCATGGTGGCACCTCGGCTGCGCATCTGGCCCACGCCAGGGCCCGGTTCCTGGCAGAGCTACGCCTTCTGGCCGCTGTTCCGTGGCCTCAACGCCTTGTGCTTTGCCATGGCAGCGGCGGATCGTGGCGGTTTCGTCGGCCTTCCTGTCTGGTTGCGCGCCCTGGCCACCGTTGCGCTGGTGGCCTCGATCGCCCTGTTCGTCTATTCGTTCCGTGTGCTCGGGCGCGACAACAGCTACGGCGCACAGGGCGGCTTGGTGACGCGCGGCATCTACCGGTGGACGCGCAATCCCCAGAACGCGATGCTGGTGGTCGTCTACGGCTGCCTCGCCCTCGCCGCTGACGGCGGCGCGACCTATGCCCTATGCGGGGCCATGATGGCGGTCTATGTCCTCATGGTGCTGCTGGAGGAGCCGTGGCTCGCGGCCGCCTACGGCGAGCCGTATGGCAGCTACTGCCGGCGAGTGCCGCGCTTCTTCAACTGGCGCCGTGCTAGGCTCGCTGCCCAGATATGGAGTGGTAAGCCGCGGCGCATGCAACGTCGTCGCCAAGTGAGCTCGACATGATCCCCATCGCATCCCTGCAGAAGACGGCCGAGGCGCTGATGGCAAAGGCGGCCATCGAGATTCCCGAGGACTACCTCGGCGGGCTCCGCGCCTGCGCCAACACCGAGAAGGGTGACCTTTCCGCCTTCGTCATCCAGGCCATGCTGGAGAACTATGAGGCGGCGAAGGAAGACAGGCGCGCCATGTGCGGCGACACCGGCGTGCCGCGCTGGTACGTCAAGATCGCCAACGAGGCCCAGGTTCAGGGCGGGCCAGTCGCGCTCGAGGCGGCACTGCGCCGCGCCACCGCCAACGCCACCCGCGATGTGCCGCTGCGGCCCAATCGCGTGCATCCCCTCTGGCGCACCGATCACAACAACAACTGCGGCATCGGTGCGCCCGAGATCGAATACTCCTTCCACCCGCAGGGCGACTGGATCGATCTGACGACCGTGCACAAGGGCGGCCTGTTCGGCTCCGACTACCGCATGCTGTTCCCGGGCGACGGCATCGAGGGCATCAAGCGGTTCTATCTCGACACCCTGATCGCCTTCGGCCGGCGTGGGTTGGCCTGTCAGCCTGCCATTGTCGGTGTGGGCCTCGGGGGCTCCAAGGACATCTCGATGATCCTTGGCAAGCAGGCGGCCTGCCTGCGCACCGTCGGCTCGCGCAATCCGGACCCGAAGATCGCCGAGCTCGAAGGCGAGCTGAAGGAGCTTGGAAACAGTATCGGCATGGGCGCGATGGGCTTCATGGGCTCGTCGATGGTTGTCGACTGTCACATCGAAGTCGGCTACTGCCACACCGGCGGCATGCCCATGAGCGTGCACATGTTCTGCCTGTCCTCGCGACGCGCCACCGCGCGCGTGTTTCCCGACGGGCGCGCGGAGTTTCGCACCGACCCCGACTGGTTCACGGACTACATGCGGCGCTCCACGGTGGAGTGGGAAGCGCCCGAGCGCGCGGCAGCCGCCGAGTGACGCGTTCAGGCAGCGCGCACACGCGCCGGTGGGAGCGCCAGCCCAGGGACGTCGCTGCGCATGCGGTACACGGTGCCGCAGCTCTCGCGCGGGCCCCCACGCGATCCCGTGACAATATAGAGGTCGCGCAGGTCGTCGCCGCCGAAGCAGAGGCTCGTTACCATCGGCAGAGGGACCTTGATGTCCTGGCGATGGCGACCATCCGCGCCGAACACCGCCACTC
>DATFCC010000395.1:0-4209 GCA_035253505.1 Hyphomicrobiaceae bacterium | reverse complement strand
CCGCGGCTCGTCACCTGCTCGCGCCAATGGTCGTCGAGATAGGGCAGCAGGCTGGCGCGGGTCCCCTCGAGGCCCGGATGGATGTCGCAGTCGATCCGCATGCCGTCCGCCACCGTTTCGGGCGATACGCCCGAGTTTCATGCATCCCTCTGCATCTTGCAACCGACGGCCCGAACACGGCGCATTTCGGTGCACTATAACCCGGGTGGATGGCGCTTGGTCCAGCCGGTCGCCTGCTCGTAGGCGTGGGCCACGCGATAGAGCATGGCTTCCTGCCAGGGATGGCCGACGATCTGGATCGACAGGGGCAGGCCGTCCGGGGTGAAGCCGGCCGGTATGGCGATGGCGGGCTGCCCGGTGGCGTTGAAGGGCTGGCGCGCCTGCCGCGGATACACGCGGGCGCACGCCTCGGCATCATCCAGCAGGCAGGGCGGGTCCATGCTGGACGCGGTGAGCACGGCATCGAACCCGGCGAAGGCGGCGAGCGTCTGCCGGGTGAGGCGCGACCTCAGGCGTTGCGCATCGATGTAGTCGGCGGCGCTGACGGCGGCGCCGCCGAGGATGCGCTGGCGCGCCAGGTCGCCATAGTCCTGCGGCCGTTCCTCCAGCCAGCGACGGTGGATGGCGAAGGCCTCGCTGCTGATGATGATGCGCACGCACGTCACATACTCCTGCAGCGGCGCGAGCCGCATCTCGCGCACCTCCGCGCCGAGCTGCCGGAGCACGTCGGCGGCATCGTCGACGGCCTGTGCCTGCCGCGCATCGGCCACCATGTCGTCGACATAGAAGTGGCGGACGAGGCCGATCCTGAGGCCTTTGACGCCCTTCTCCAGATCGGCGCTATAGTCGGGCACCGGCATATCGGCGCTGCCGGGATCGTCCGCGTCGTGGCCTGCCATTGCCTGCAGCAGCAGGGCGTTGTCGCGCACGTTGCGCGTCATCGGCCCGACGTGATCGAGCGAGAACGCCAGCGGCAGCACGCCCCGGCGGCTGACGCGGCCGTATGTGGGCTTCATGCCAGTGATGCCGCACATGGACGCCGGATTGCGCACCGAGCCGCCGGTGTCCGTGCCAAGCGCTGCGGGCGTCATGCCCGCCGCCAGGGCGACGCCGGAGCCGCTCGATGACCCGCCGGGGAAATGCTTGCCGCCCCAGGGGTTCACAGCCGGCGGCCAGGGCAGATCGAAGGATGGGCCGCCAATGGCGAACTCGTGCGTCGCGAGCTTGCCCAGCATCACCCCGCCGGCCGCCTTCAGCCGCGCCGTCACGGCGGCATCCGCGGTCGCCACATTCTCGATCAATATCCGGGAGTGTCCCGTCGTGGGGAGGCCGGCAAGGTCGATGATGTCCTTCAGGGCCACGGGCATCCCGTGCATGGGGCCGCGCCATTTCCCTGCAGCGATTTCGCCTTCCGCCTCCCGGGCAGCCGCCAGCGCGACTTCAGGTGCGAGCCGGATGAAGGCATGATACCGGCCGTCCAGCCGGCCGATGCGATCGAGCAGCGCCTGGGCGTACTCGACCGGCGAAAGCTTGCGCGCCCGGATCATGCCGGCGGCCTCGGCGAGGCCGAGGAAGGCGAGCTCGGTCATGGCTTATCGCCCCGGAATGGAGGCAGCCGGAACACGAGTGCGCTCTCCTCGCTCCAGTGCAGGTCCTTCGGCAACTGGGCGACGAGCTTGCGCTGAGAGGAAACGACACTGCTCAATTGCCCAGGATCGACCTTGCTCAATCCCATGGCGAGGGCAAGCTTTCGAGCTGCTTCTTCGTCCGCAGTCATCGCCGCAACCTCCGTGCGCAGCAGCCGCGCCGACGCGACGCGCGGCGCACCGATGCTGGTGGAATTCCGCCATCATGTCCATTGCTCATGGAAGCCGGATCGAGCCCGCATTCCCGAAGCCGCTCGCGGATGTGCGACACTCGGGCAACGGAAATTGGTAGGAAGCTGCAATGGCCGAAGAAACAATGGCCGAAGAAATCACCATCCGGCCGTTTGCCGAGAGCGACGCACCCCGCGTGCGAGAGCTGTTCATCGCCATCAACCGGGCCCTGGCCCTGGCGCACATGAAGGAAGCTTTCGAGGCCTACATCAACCGATCGCTGGCCGAGGAGATCGATCGCATACCCGCCTACTACGGTGAAAGGGACGGCGGCTTCTGGGTTGCCCTGCGCCGCGATGTGATCGTCGGGACATTCGGGCTCGAGGCGGTGTCGCCGGAGGCCATGGAGCTGCGCCGCATGTACGTCGACCCGGCTGCGCGCCGTCTCGGCATCGCCAGGCAGATGCTGCGGTTCGCGGAGGGCGAGTGCCGGCGCCGCGGCAAGCTCATCCTCGCGTTGAGCACATCCCAGGTGCAGGAGGCCGCACTCTCCCTGTACCGCGCCTCGGGCTATGTCCTGTTGCGCGAGGAGGTAGCCACCGGAGCCACCAACAAGACCGTCGGCGGCGGCATCCGCCGCTATTACTTCGAGAAGACCCTTGACCCGGCCGGCGGATAGGCGAAGGACCCCGGCGCCGTCACAGACGCTTCGCCACCTCGTCGACCTCGGCCTCGATGGCGGCCAGCAAAGCATCCACCCAGCTTCGCGGGATGTCGCGCACGATGAAGACAAGCCGCGTGCGCCTGTCATCGGATGGCCAGCGATCCAGCCAGGCCGGCGGATGGAAGACGTGCTGCACGCCGTGAACGACGGCCGGGCGATCCGGGCTCTCGGCAATATTGACGAGGCCCTTCAGCCGCAGGAGATCGCCCCCGCAGTGCTCGGCCAGAGCCTCCAGCAGCAAGGTGAGGGCAACGGCGCGGATCGGCGTGTCGCGCACGATGGCGAAGTAAGCAATCTCCTGGTCGTGCCGATGCGGGTGAGCCTCGTGCGCATGATCGCTGTCAGGTCGGGGCGGAACGATGGGGCTGCGGGCACCGCTTCCCAGCGCGTCAGCGCCCGTGTCGAACAGCCGTGCCGGCTCGATTGCACCGAAGGAGGCCTCGAGGATGCTCGCTTCGCCGTTCAGGCGCGAGAGGCGGGAAGCGATGCCGGAGCGATCTTCCGGGCCGGCGAGCAGATCGGTCTTGGTCAGAACCAGGCGATCGGCGACGGCGACCTGCTTGACGGACTCTGGATAGCGTTCCAGCGTGGCGGTGCCATTGACGGCATCGACCGTGGTCACGACGCCGGCGATCGCCAGCCGCTGCGCGAGCGACGTATCGCCCATCAGTGCGTGCAGGATGGGCGCAGGATCAGCCAACCCGCTGGTCTCGATCACCACGCGCTCGAAGGCCGTGACACTGCGCTCGTCGCGACGGCGCAGGATGTCCTCCAGCGTCAGGACCAGGTCGCCACGCACGGTGCAACACAGGCAACCGGTCTGCAGGGTGACAAAGCTCTCCTCGCTCGCCTCCACCAGATCATGATCGAGGCCCACCTCGCCGAACTCGTTGATGATGACCGCGGTTCGGGAAAAATCGGGATGGCGCAGCAGGCGCGCCAGCAGCGTGGTCTTGCCGCTGCCGAGGAAGCCCGTCAGCACCGCAACCGGAATGCGGTCGGCAGGCGAGACCCTCACGGCAGTGCGAGGGGCAGCGGCGCGATGCGCAGCCGCACCTGGCGATAGGCGGGGTCGACCACCGTCCTGACGTGACGCAACAATCCGGTTACGGAGCTCGCTGTGCGCGCCCGCTCGCCGTCGTCGACCATCCAGCGGAAGGGCAGGCCGGGCGCCGCCCGCGTGATCCGGAGCTCCTTGCCGGCGACCATGACCAGGAGCGCACCGCGCGCGTCCCGCCGCACCGCGCCCGCAACGCGCCACGCGGATAGGCTTTCGGCGAGCAGCCTGGCAACCCACTCATCGAGACCTGCGACCGGCATGATGTGCGTGACCTCAACAGCGTGTGTCGCCGCGCCCGTGCATTGACACTACCATCCCCACCCGCAACGTCATCCCCGCCCAGGCGGTGATCCGTCACGCTCGACCATATCCTGGCGTGGATCCCCGTCTACTCGGGCATGATGCGGTGAAAGTGCGGTCAAGCTTTCGCATCAAAATACTCCTCCTCCATTCCCTTTCCTCCGAACTCTCCGCGGGGCAGGGGAGCCTCATAGCGGCCAGCGGCGCTGAGGCCCCGGCGCGCCACCATCATCGTCGCGCTCAATCTGGCGGTGGACGTTGTCAAAACGCGGCAGACAAACCTCGCTCAACGGGATTCCCCTCCCCTC
>DATFCC010000394.1:0-5394 GCA_035253505.1 Hyphomicrobiaceae bacterium | reverse complement strand
CGCCCAAGTGAGGCCACGCACCGAAGTGCCCGGTGCATGAAATCGAAGCTTTCCCTTGTGGTTTCACCCCACCCCTAACCCCTCCCCGTCAAGGGGAGGGGGATCGCGTCACCACCTGCCACAGGGTTCGCATCTCGAGGGCGCTTGGTCCGCCACGCCGTGGCCGGCGCGTGCCGCCCACGCTTCGACAGGTTCGGCACCCGGTTGGTGGGGCGGCGACGGTTTCGCTCCGATCCATGGGGAGGCTACCGGCCTCGAACTTGCGCCGAGGGCGAACCAAGGGTGGCGGGCGCTGCCGCCATTCATGCAAACAGGCGCTGCCGGGCCTCGGCGGCCGCGTCTTCCATGGTCATGAAGACCGCCCCCTCGGCAGAGAGTTTCGCGACCAGGTTCTCGAAGGCCAGCATCCGGTAGCCGCGGCCGATCACATAAGGGTGCATGGTGTAGGTGAGAATGCCCCAGTCGACGGTCTTCTTCATGTAGAGAAACTCGTCGAGCCAGTTCTCCATCACCACCCGCGCCGACTGCAGGCCCTGCAGGATGGTGGTCGGCGTGCGGATGAACTCGAAGTGGGGATGGTCGTCGAGCGACCAGCTGATCGGCATCTCGATGAGATCGGTCTCGGTGCCGAAGGTGTAGGGCTTGCCGAGCTCGGCCACGTCGCCGCGGCGGGCGCGGTAGGGCACGTAGTCCGCGCCCATCAGGCTGCTGTCGTAGAGGAAGCCGTGCGCCAGCAGCAGGTCGATGGTGCTCCCGCTCAAATCCCACGATGCCGAGCGGTAGCCGCGCGGCTTGCGGCCGGTGAGGCGCACGATGGCCTCGCTGGCGCGCACGAGGTCGGCCTCCTCGGCCTCGCGGGTCATGGTGGCCGAGGGAATGTGCGCCCAGCTATGGTTGCCGATCTCGTGCCCGTGCTCGACGACGGCGGCGCATTCCTTGGGCCAGCTCTCGATGGTGAAGCCCGGCACGAACCAGGTGGAGCGGATCGCCCGCGACTTCAGGAAGGAGAGGATGCGCCGCGAGGCGATGGCGCCGAACTCGCCGCGCGACAGCGGCGTCGGGGTAGTCATGCCGCGGGCGATGAAGCCAGACTGGGTGTCGAAGTCGAAGGTGAGGCAGACGATGTGGCGGGCCATGGCGGCAAACCTCGTGAGCGGAACGCCAGAATTGCGCTGCAGTATCGGTGGGACCCGCACGGGCGCCAAACAAAAAGCACGGCCGCCCAGCTTTTCCGCCTTGCATCCGGCCGAGCCGCGGGGCACAGCCCTTGCCTGATGCGCATGCGTCGATGGCCCCGCCGCCGTCGCTGCGCGTGGTGGAAACAGCGCCGGGACGCGTGGTGAAGGACATCGGCAGGCTCTGGCAGAAGCGCGCCGCACCGGATGCTGCCCCAACGCCGCATGGCGGCCGGGCGGCGGCAACCATTGCCGCCCGCCTCACCTTCGAGCGGATCGAGCGCCGCTACGGGGGCTCGATGGCCCTGGCGGGCCTTTCGCTCGACATCGCACCGGCCGAAGTGATGTGCCTGCTCGGGCCATCCGGCTGCGGCAAGACCACGCTGCTGCGCGTCGCCGCCGGCATCGAGCGCCCCACCGCCGGCCGTGTGCTGATCAACGATCACGAGGTGGCGGGGGCCGCGCGCTTCGTGCCGCCGGAGAAGCGCAACGTGGGGCTGATGTTCCAGGACTTCGCGCTGTTTCCGCATCTCTCCATCGTCGACAACGTCGCCTTCGGCCTCAAGGCGCTGCCGCGCGAGGACGCGCGCCGCCAGGCCATGGCGATGCTGGCCCGCGTGGGACTCGAGCGCTATGCCGCCGACTACCCGCACATTCTCTCGGGCGGCGAGCAGCAGCGTGTGGCGCTGGCCCGCGCCCTGCTGCCGCGGCCGGCCGTCATGCTCATGGACGAGCCCTTCTCCGGCCTCGACGTGCAGTTGCGCGAGCGCCTGCAGGAGGAGACGCTGGCGCTCCTGCGCGAGACGCGCGCCACCTGCCTGATCGTGACGCACGCGCCCGCGGAGGCGATCCGCCTCGGCGACCGCATCGCCGTGATGCGGGCGGGCCGCCTGCTGCAGGCGGGCAAGGCCGAGACCCTCTATCGCAATCCGGCCGACCTGTTCGTGGCCCGGCTGTTCTCGGAGATCAACGAGATCCCCATGCGCGTGGAGGGTGGCGCGCTGCGGACCCCGGTCGGCGTCTTCGCGGTGCCCGGCCTGGAGGAGGGCGATGCGGCGATCCTCTGCATCCGCCGCCGCGCCATCCGCCTGACGGGCAACGGCCAGGGCCTGCCGGGGCGGGTGCTTCACGCCCGCTTCCTGGGGGACCTGGCGCTGCTCGAGATCGCCGCGCAGGGATTCGAACGGCCGCTGTCGACGCTGGTGCGCGAGGCGGACGTGCCGCCGCGCGGCCAGGAGGTCTCCATTTCCGTCGACCCGGAGAGCGTGCTGGTGTTCCCTGCCGAAGCCCCCGCGGAAATGACCGCGAATTAATCCGCGGAGCCTGGAAAGAGCCGAGTTTCAAGACTTTACGGGGCGCGGGGACAGGCGTGGCAACCTTGCCCGCGCAGGGCCTTTCTGCGATAGTGCGCGCAAACGCAAAAGAGGGGCGGCTGCGGCCGCAGAAGGAGCGATACCGACATGGGTAGCCTGAGCATCTGGCACTGGCTCCTGTTCCTGGCCGTGGCTCTGCTGTTGTTCGGCGGCAGCGGCAAGATCTCCTCGATCATGGGAGACGTGGCCAAGGGCATCAAGAGCTTCAAGAAGGGCATGGCCGAGGACGACGAGCCGGCCAAGAAGGACGAGCCGCCGAAGGTCATCGAGGGCGCGCCGAAACCGGCCGAGCCGCACGCGGCGGAAGCGAGCAAGGCCGGCTGGAGCGCCAAGAGCTGACCCGATCGGGCCTCGAGCGTCGTTTCGGCGCGCCGCCCGGCCGGAGGCCTGGAATTGCGTGCGCGACCGCGCCAATGAGTTGAGGCGATGTTCGACTTCTCCTCCAGCAAGCTGCTGCTGCTCGGCATCGTGGCGCTGCTCGTCATCGGCCCGAAGGACCTGCCCGCGCTGCTGCGCACGGTGGGCAAGTACGTCGGCATCATCAAGCGGCAGGCGGCGGAGTTTCGCGCCCAGTTCGACGAGGCGATGCGCGACAGCGAGCTGGCAGAGCTGAAGAAGTCGGTCGAGAGCCTGCAGCAGGACACCGAGCAGGCCATGCGCGATGCCAGCTCCTCGGTGGAGAAGCAGCTCGCCGAGGCGCGCGACAGCGTGGAGGCCGCGGTGGAGGACCACAAGCCGGCAGCGGGCGCCATCTCCTACGATGCAGGTACGCCGCCCGCCGACACGTCCGGCGCCATTGCGCCTGAGACGCCCGGCGCCCTCAACGGCGCGACCCACTCTGTCGACAGCTCGGCCGTGGCCGCCAACGAGGCTTCCGGCACCCCCTCTCCCGGCGCACCGGGCGAACCCGGCCGGCCGACGGAGAAGAGCGGAGCCTGACCGGTGCAGGAAAGCGTCAACCGCGAAGGGCACGACGAGATCGAGGCGTCAAAGGCGCCTCTGATGGACCACCTGATCGAGCTGCGTCAGCGCATGATCTATGCGCTGATGGGCATCGGCGTCGGCTTCATCATCTGCTTCGCCTTCGCCACCAGCATCTACAATCTGCTGGTTCTGCCCTACGTGTGGGCGCGCGGCGAGAGCCAGAAGATCGAGATGATCTACACCGCGCCGCACGAATTCTTCTTCACCAAGCTGAAGCTCGCCCTGTTCGGCGCCGTCTTCCTCGCCTTCCCGATCATCGCCTACCAGGTCTACAAGTTTGTGGCTCCGGGCCTCTACCGCAACGAGCGCGACGCGTTCCGCCCCTACCTGCTGTGGACCTTCGCGCTGTTCGTTGCCGGCGCCGCGGTGGTGTTCTTCATCGTCATGCCGCTGGCGATGAAGTTCTTCCTGTCGATGGAGCAGACCGGCGGCCAGGTCGAGATCCACCTGCAGGCGCGCGTCAGCGAGTACCTGTCGCTGATCATGACGCTGATCCTGGGTTTCGGCATCATGTTCCAGTTGCCGGTGGTGCTGACGCTGCTGGCCCAGGCCGGCATCATCACGGCGCAGAACCTGCGCGACTTCCGCCGCTACGCCATCGTCGCCATCACGGCGGCGGCGGGCATCCTCTCCCCGCCCGACCCGTTCAGCATGATCGCCATGGCCTTGCCCACCGTGCTCCTCTACGAGGCCGCCATCTGGGCCGTGCAGCGCGCGGAGAAATCGCGCGCCGCCAAGGAAGCCGCCGCCCAGCAGGCGGCGAGCGGGTAGCGGGCGCAGCGTGCCTCGGCATGCTGGAGGGTCGCGCGCGTCTCAATGGTCGCTGCGGCTGGACGCGGGTGGTGCCCGCGCCTATGTTCGCGCACGTTTCAACGGACGTCATTCCCGCGAAGGCGGGAACCCAGGTCACATCTCGGCACGGGATACCGGCGAGTTGTCGCGAACGTCCCGTACGCGGCCCGGTGCCCTGGGTCCCCGCCTTCGTGCCGGAGGCGCGTCTTCGACACGACGCGGGGATGACGTTGCAGCGAGAGGCCAGCGGCCGTGTTCGATATCAAGTGGATACGCGACAACTCCGAGGCGTTCGACGCCGGGTTGACGAAGCGTGGGCTCAAGCGTGTTGATTCACCCACGTCCGGTGACATTCTTTTCTCGGATCAGCTCGGAGCGCTCGACGAGACGCGCCGCGGCATCGTCACGGCGCTGCAGCAGTACCAGGCGCGGCGCAACGCGGCATCGAAGGATATCGGCAAGGCCAAGGCCGCCAAGGACGAGGCCAAGGCACAAGCGCTGATGGCCGAGGTCGCAGACCTCAAGAGCGCGCTGGAGGCCGGCGAGAAGGATCAAAAGGCCGCCGACAAGGCGCTCACCGATGCGCTGTCCGGCATTCCCAATCTGCCCCGCGACGAGGTGCCGGTCGGCAAGGACGAGAAGGACAACAAGGAAGTTCGCCGCGTCGGCACGCCACCGAAGCTCGACTGGACCAACAAGCCCAGGCAGCACTTCGAGATCGGCGAAGCGCTGGGGATGATGGATTTCGAGACGGCGGCGAAGCTCTCCGGCGCGCGCTTTGTCGTGCTCAAGGGCCAGCTCGCCAAGCTCGAGCGCGCGCTGGCGCAGTTCATGCTCGATATCCACACTGCGCCCGCGGCGGGCAACCTCGGCGGCTACGCGGAGATCATGCCGCCGTATCTCGTGCGCGATGAGGTGATGTACGGCACGGCGCAGTTGCCGAAGTTCAGGGACGATCAATTCTTTGCGGGACGTGCATTGAGCGAAAGCGAGATAGACGCCGCCGCCGATGACATCGTGAACAACTACTCCTCCGAACGGAAAACAGACCTGTACGGACTTTCCAACCA
>DATFCC010000393.1:0-4039 GCA_035253505.1 Hyphomicrobiaceae bacterium | reverse complement strand
CCTGGTCGGAGGTGCGCCGAGCTCGCCGCTCTGCTCCAGGGCCAACGTATTGGCGCAGTCGTCGAGGGTCCTTCGGATATGCTCTCGCAGGAGGTCGACGGCGCGGTCGCTCTGGCCGCGGCCGACGAGCGTGGCAAGCCTGTGGTGGTGCTTCAGGGACCGGGCATCCAGATCGGCGGTTGCCCGCAGCCGATAGCGCAGAGCCTGGATGCGGAATGCGACCGCGGCATAGGCGCGCGAAAGGTATCCGTTGTCGGCGTCGTCGATGATCTGTTGATGGAACCGGGCGTCCAGGTTGCGATACTCCGGATTCCCTCGATCGGCCAGTGCGACGCCCATCTCGCCGACGATTGCAGAAAGCCGCCGTCCCAATCCCTTCGTGTCGTTGGCGATTGCCAGGCGGAGGGCAGCCACTTCCAACGCCTCACGGAATTCGCTGAGCTTGCGGGCGTCGGCGGCATCCATGCGGAAAACGAACGTTCCCCGTTGCGGCTGGATGTCGACCAGGCCTTCAGTGCGGAGCAGCAGGAACGCCTCGCGCACCGGCGTCTTGCTGATGCCGAGCTCGGCCGCCACGGCCGTCTCCGACAGCGCCTCGCCGAGGCGGAGCGGGCCATTGACGATGCGGTTGCGAATCTCCTCCGCAGCTTGCTCGGCAAGCGTTCGCGCGCGCCCGAGGCGATGCGGTTCCAATCTTTCCTCTCCTCCAGGGGACGAACAGCACCGCAAAAAAGGCGACGGAAACTGTCCACAAGCTGTTCGGCGCCGCCTCGCCGGCGTTGCCGAACTGCGAGTATCGGAATACTAGTATGGCAGCCCTGATATATGAGCAGGGTGGGAGATAAAGAATACCGCTGCCGCGCGCGGGAATGCCGCAGGCGGCATGCGACAGCACATAAGGGGCCGGGAAGCCGCGAGGGTGAGCCCCATCCCTTGCACCGTCCAACTGCCTGCCGGCAAGGGCGCTTGATCCAGGGAGTTCGCCCATGAGCAAGCCCGTCCAACAACCGGTCCGTACGTCCGTCTGCCCGACCTGCGGGCTGCGCCTGGAGGTCGAATGCCGCGCAGACGGTGTGCAGATCGGCTACGATTTTGCGGCTTGGGACAGGCTGTGCCGGTTTCCCGCTCTTGGCGGCCCCTCGCTGTGCCTCGGGCGAACCTTGCCCGCCGAGCCGCTGTTCGTGGGGCCTGGGGCGGAGAGGCCCGAGAGGCCTCGTGCGCGGGTGCCCGGGTAGGGGCCGATCCGGCTAGGGGACGCGGTGTGTCTTTCACCGACGAGCAAATCCGCGCGTTGCTGAGCGACCCCCGCCGGCTCCCCCCGAGTGCACGGCACCTGGGGTTCGAGCTGATCGATTTTTCGGTCGACGAAGGCTGGGCCGAGGCGGCTTTCCAGCCGCGCGCCGAGTTTGCAAACCCGCAGGGAACCGTGCAAGGCGGCTTCGTCTGCGCCATGCTCGACGACGCCATGGGGGTGACGGCCAGCATCTCCCAACGCTTCGCCATCCTGGTGCCGACCTTGCAGATTTCCGTCAGCTATCTGCGCCCGACGCCGCTGTCGCGCGTCATCGCCCGCGGCGAGGTGCTGCGCATGGGGGGCTCGACCGCGCACCTTGCGGGCACCCTCCGCCTGCCCGACGGCGCCCTTCTTGCAACCGCCTCGGCCAGCGCCGTGCTTCGGCCGTTTCCGAAGTGACGGCTTGACGCCAAGACCACAGCGGGTGCGGTAGCCTAGCTACCGTCCCTCGCGCCACCAGGTGAGGGCGAGTAGGGCGAGCAGGGCGGCCAGCGCCATGAAGCCTGTGAACATCGGGATCAGCTTCACGCCGCGGGTCACGAAGGCCTCGCGGTCCTTGAGGCCGAGCCAGCCCGAGCCCGCCAGCACGCGGGCATTGGCAAGCATGGAGATGCGCGGCACCTCGACGCTTGTCGTGCTGACGCCGGACAGCAAGCCGCCGCCGCGGGTCCAGAACACGCCACCACCCGTCGCCTCCACCAGGGGCCTGACCTTGTCGGGCGTCGCCGTCACCTCGCTCATCTCGCGCACGTCCTCGATGCCGGCATTGGCAACCGCATGGAGTGTGCCCGTGGGCGCTTGCGTCTGCAGCTTATAGAGGCCAGGCACCTTGACCTCGACGGTGGAGCGCCACAGCCCCGGCCCGGCCTTGTCCAGCGTCACCTGGGAATTCTCCCCGCCCGGCGCCGAGATCTGCACCGGCGGGACGGCTTCCTCCATGGAACGGCGCTCCACGGTCAGCCGGAAGCCCTTGGCCGAGGCGATCAGCCGCTCCTCCTCCAGGTCCGGCTCCTTCATCAGCCAGTGTGCGAGCCGGCGCAGAAGGTCGGTGTGCGGGCCGCCGCCCTCATAGCCGCGCGCCCACAGCCAGGCATGGTCGGACAGCATCAGCGCCACCCGGCCGTTGCCCTTGCGGTCCAGCACCAGCAAAGGCCGATCCTCGGCGCCGCTCATGATGGTGCGGCCGCGGCCTGGCGACACGTCCACCTGCCGGAACCAGCGCCCCCAGGTCGGCTCCTTGCCCGGCTCGCTGCCTTCCGAGCCCGGCAAACCGCGCGTCACCGGATGCTTGAAACCGTCGATGGACAGTTTCGCCTTGAAAGGCCGTTCCAGGACGCGCCCCGTAGGCGATGCCGGCAGGACGGCAGAAAGCGGCGTCCGCGACAGGCTCATCTGGCCGGCATAGTCGTCGCCGGCCGCGACCAGCAATGCGCCACCCTGCTCCACGTAGCGGGCGATGTTCTCGTAATAGAGGAACTGCAGGATGTCGCGGTGCTGATAGCGGTCGAAAATGATGAGGTCGAAGTCCTTGATCCGCTCGGAGAACAGCTCGCGCGTGGGAAAGGCGATCAGCGAGAGCTGGTGGATCGGCGTGCCGTCCTGCTTCTGGGGCGGCCGCAGGATCGTGAAGTGCACCAGGTCGACCGCCGCATCCGACTTGAGAAGGTTGCGCCACACGCGCTCGCCGGCGTGCGGCTCGCCGGAGACCAGCAGCACGCGCAGGTTCTCGCGCACGCCTTCCGCCACCACCACGACGCGGTTGTTGGCGGGCGTGAGCTCACCTGGCGCGGCATCGAGCTCGATCTCGACAATGTTCTGCCCGGCATGGGGGAAAGCCATCGGGATGGTCACGCTGCGGCCGATCTGGGCCGAACGCGTCTCGTCGGGCTGACCTTCGCGGCGCACGCGCAGCGTCACCCGTTCGCCGGCGCGGCCGCGCCGTCCGGTCTCCACCACGCGGGCCTCGATCTCGCGGGTCGAGCCGACGATGCCGTAGCGCGGCGCCTTGGTCACCTCGATGCGGCGGTCGAACTCGTCGGGCTGGCCGGTGAGCAACGCGTGCACGGGGGCGTCGAAGCCCAGGGTGGCCGCCGACTTCGGCACGTCGTGCACCTGCCCGTCCGTGACCATGATGACGCCCGCGAGGCGGTCGGGCGGCGTGTTGGCGAGGGCGCTGTTGAGATCGGTGAAGAGGTTGGTGCCCGACGCCGTTTCACCCGTGGGCTTTGATGAGGTGACCCAGCGCACCTGCAGATTGGCGATGCCCCCGAGCTTGGCCTCGAGCTCGTGACGGATGGCGGCGGTCTGCTCGGGCCGGCCGGCGATCTGCTGGCTCAGGCTTTCGTCGAGAACGACGATGGCAATGTTGGCGAGGCTCTCCCGCTCCTCCTGCCGCAGGGTCGGGTTGGAGAGCGCGAACAGCAGCGCCGCCAGCGACAGCGCGCGCAGCACCGCGCCGCGGTTGCGGCGGAAGAGCAGCATTGCGACGAGCACGGCGGCCAGCGCCGCCCCTGCCCACAAGAGCGGAGCCGGCACCATCGGCGAGAAGTCGATCGACCAGTTGCTCACTGTCCGAGCCTCTCCAGCAGTGCGGGCATGTGTACCAGGTCGGCCTTGTAGTTGCCGGTGAGGGCATACATGACGATGTTCACGCCGGTGCGCAGCGCCATCTCGCGCTGGCGCTCGCCGCCCGGCACGACCGGATAGAGATACTGGCCGCGATCGTCGCGCGCCCAGGCGGTGGCG
>DATFCC010000392.1:0-7376 GCA_035253505.1 Hyphomicrobiaceae bacterium | reverse complement strand
GATGCAGCGGGTTCTCGTATAGCGCGTCGCGGTCGGCGACCTCCATCGCACGGCCGAGATACATCACCACGATGCGGTCGGAGATGTGGCGCACCACCGCGAGATCATGCGCGATGAAAAGATACGTGAGCCCGAGGCGCTTTTGCAGGTCCTCTAGCAGGTTGATGATCTGCGCCTGGATCGACACGTCGAGAGCGGAGACCGGCTCGTCACAGACGATGAAGTCGGGCTCGACCGCGAGCGCCCTCGCGATACCGATGCGCTGACGCTGTCCGCCGGAGAACTCGTGCGGAAAGGAATGCATCAGCTCGGGACGCAACCCGACGCGCTCGAACAGGAACGCCACCCGCTCGCGCTGCGCCTGCGGATCGCCGGCGCCGTGGATCACCAGCGGCTCGCCCACGATCTGTCCGGCCGACATGCGCGGATTGAGCGAGGCATAGGGGTCCTGGTAGATCATCTGCAGCCGCCGGCGGTAGGGCAGCATGGCCGCGGCATCGAGCGCGGTGATATCCGCGCCGTCCACGCGGATGGTGCCGGCGCTGGGTTCGAGCAACTTCAGCAGCGTCCGCCCCACCGTGGACTTGCCGCAACCGCTCTCGCCGACCAGGCCCAGCGTCTCGCCGGGGTCGATGTGGAAGGACACCCCATCGACGGCCTGGACGTAGCCGGATACGCGCGAGAATACGCCCTTGGCGATCGGGAACTGCTTCTTGAGACCCTGCACCTCGAGCAGCGGCGCAGCGGCTCCATGACCGTTGGCGCCGTTGGGTGCCTGGCGGAAAGCCGGCGTCGGCGGCGGCGTCATTGCGCCACCTGCCTGAGGGCGGCGGCGTGCCAGCAGGCGACCCAATGCCCGGGCCATACCTCATCCAGGGGCGGAGCCTCCGCCCGGCAGCGATCCGTGGCATGACCGCAGCGCGGTGCGAAGCTGCATCCGGCAGGCAGCCTCACCAGCGACGGCACGATGCCCTTGATCTCATTGAGGCGCGTGCGCGTCTTGTCCACCTCGTCGAGATGCGGGATGGAGGCCAGCAGCCCTCGCGTGTAGGGGTGGGCGGGCCGCTCGAACAGATCGTCGACCTCCGCCTCCTCCACCTTCCGGCCGGCGTACATGACGATGACCCGGTCGGCGTTCTCGGCCACGACGCCCATGTCGTGGGTTATGAGAACGATGGCCATGCCGTAGGCCTGCTGCAGCTCGCGCATGAGCTCCAGGATCTGCGCCTGGATGGTCACGTCGAGCGCGGTGGTGGGCTCGTCCGCGATCAGCACCTTGGGATTGCACGACAGCGCCATGGCGATCATGACGCGCTGGCGCATGCCGCCGGAAAGCTGATGGGGATAGCTGTGTGCCCGCTGCTCGGGCTGCGGGATCGATACCCGCCGCAGCATCTCGACGGCCATGTTCATGGCCTCGCGCCGGCCCACCCCCTGGTGCACCGCGATCGCTTCGGCGATCTGGTGCCCGACTGTGAACAGCGGATTGAGCGACGTCATCGGCTCCTGGAAGATCATCGAGATGTCGTTGCCGCGGACGTTCTCCATCTCCTTCTCGTCGAGGCCGAGCAGGTCGCGGCCCGCGAAGCGGACGCGTCCGCCGACGATGCGCCCGGGCGGGCTGGCGACCAGGCGCAGGACGGACAGGGCGGTCACGCTCTTGCCGCAGCCCGATTCACCCACCACCCCAAGGGTCTCGCCGCTGCGGACGGAATAGGAAACGCCGTCGACGGCCTTCACGACGCCCGCCGGCGTGAAAAAATGCGTCTTGAGGTCCTCGATCTCGAGAACGGTCGCGGCCTGCGCGTTAATCCCGGCGGCACTTCCGACCCTAAGGCCTTGGCCCACGTGGTGACTCCCTCCCAATCGGTGTGTAAAGTCTTTGTTGCGCCAGAAGGCTGGGTTCACACCGGACTACAGCCCAAGCATATCAGAAAATATACAGGGTGGAGGAAACAGCATGAAGGGTGACCGTTCGCAGCGCCGGCCGTGGAACAGGCGCGAGGTCCTGCAGTCGGGATTGAAGGGAAGCGCCGCCGCACTGGCTGCCGCTTACGGCCTCCGCCCGGATTTCGCCCTCGCCCAGGTGCCGCTCGAGTTCGACGGCACGAAATTCCAGCTCAAAGCGCCGGAGCCGAACCCGAAGCGCGGCGGGGTCCTGCGCTACGGCATCACCTGCCGCCCCCCGCATTTCGACGTGCATCAGTCCGGCACGATCAACAATCTCGGCAGCCAGGGATGCATGTTCGACAATCTTGTCCGGCGCGATCCTCGCGACAGCGGCAAGACCATCATCCCCGACCTCGCCCATAGCTGGGAGATCGCCAAGGACGGCAAGACCTACACCTTCTTCCTGCGCAAGGACGTGCAGTTCCATGACGGCGCCGACTTCACCGCCGAAGATGTGAAGGCCACCTTCGACCGCATCTCCAAGCCGCCGGCAGGCATTTCCATCCCGCGCTCGATCCTGTTCAAGTCGGTCAGCGAGATCAATGTCCGCGACAAGCACACGATCGAATTCAAGCTGGCTGAGGCCCGGCCTGCCAACTTCATCATGTCCGGCTTCGCCAGCGGCTGGAACGTCATCGTGCGCAAGAAGACGCTGGAGGACAACCAGCAGAACCTGCGGCGCGTCGTCGACATTCCCGGCACGGGCCCCTTCAAGAGCAAGCGACGGGTCGAGAACGAAGTCTGGGTGATGGAGCGCAACCCCAACTATTGGAACAAGGAGGTGGCCTATCTCGACGGCATCGAGTTCTACCACGGCGTGCCGTTCTCGCCGGAGCTGGGCTCCGCAATCCTGTCGGGTCGCACCGACTATGCGCGCATCGTCGATCCGATCACGGCGCGCAAGGCCAAGGACACGCCCGGCATGTCGTCCCTCAACTACTACCAGAGCGTGATCCAGGGCACCTGGCCCAATGCCAAGAAAAAGCCCTTCGACGACCCGCGCGTGCGCCGCGCCGTGCACCTGGCATTCGAACGGGCGGTGCTGGTCGACGTGGTGAAGGACGTGGCGCCGATGATGGTGGGCGGGTTCATCTACCCGTTCTCCGAGTTCGCTACCCCGCTCGATCAGCTCGTCAAGCGGCCCGGCTACCAGGATGACCCTGCCCCCGCGCTCAAGGAGGCCAAGGCCCTGATGGCCGCCGCCGGCTACAAGGGTGGCCAGCCGCTCGACTTTCTGGTGCGCGACGTGCCGACCTTCAAGCTGTGGGCACAGGCCATCCAGGCCATGCTTCAGCAGGGCCTGGGACTCGAGTGCAAGCTGCGCACGGTCGTGGAGTCGGTCTGGTTCGACGATATCAAGGCCGGCAACTACGATTTGGCGGTCGGCGCCATTGTCTCGACCCTGCTCGACCCGTCGGACTACTTCAATGCCTGGTACAAGAAGGACGGCCCGCAAAACTACTCGGGTTGGGACAACGCCGAGTTCAACGCGCTGCTGCCGCAGATCGACGGCGAGGTCGATACCGCCAAGCGTCTGGCATTGATCCGCAAGGCCGAGGACATCCTGGAGAAGGAGGTTCCGGTGTTCCCGATCTGCTGGGAGAAGATCAACGACGTCTGGTACAACTACGTCAAAGGCCACAATCCCAAGGACTACTTCGGCATCTACGATGTCGTGCGCCTAGATACCTTCTGGCTCGACAAGGCGTGACGCAAGCGTAGGCCAAAGGCGGCGGGCGGCCTGACTGTGGCGCAGGTCCCCGCCCCCGATGCCAGTGCACATCGATGCAGGGAGTTGCGCCAGCGATGGCAGGCCTTTCCGAGCAGGCAATCCGCCAGTACCGGGAGAAGGGCTACTTCGCCCCCATCCGCGTGCTGTCCGGCAGCGAGGCCTCCGGCTATCGCCGCCAACTCGAGGCGGCAGAGGCGTCCGGGCGCTTGCCGGCGGGCGCGCTGCGCACCAAGAGCAACCTTCTTCTGACCTGGGTGGACGAGCTGGTGCGACATCCCTGCGTCCTCGACGCCGTCGAGAGCGTGATCGGCCCCGACATTCTCTGCTGGGGCACCAGCTTCTTCATCAAGGAGCCGCGCAACAAGAGCTTCGTCTCCTGGCATCAGGACCTGACCTACTGGGGCCTGGACCCGGCCGACATCGTCACGGCCTGGCTGGCGCTCAGCGAGAGCACCACGGAGAACGGCGCCATGCGGGTCGTGCCGGGCACGCACACGTCGGAGGTCGCGCCGCACAAGGACACCTTTGCCGCCGACAACCTGCTGAGCCGAGGCCAGGAGATCAGTGTCGAGGTCGACGAGGCCCACGCTGTCACACTCGAGCTGCAGCCGGGGGAGATGTCCCTCCACCACGTCAAGCTGATCCACGGCTCCGACCCCAATCCCTCCGCCAAGCGCCGGATCGGGCTCGCCATCCGCTACGTCCCGACCTACGTGCGCCAGACGACCGGCATGACCGACAGCGCCATGCTCGTGCGCGGCAACGACGCATTCGGCAACTTTCTGCCGGAGACCCGACCCGCAGCCGATCTTTCGGATGCGGCCCTGGCTCATCATGCCGAGATCACCGGCGCTGCCCAGCGCCTCCTCATGCGCGGCACCGGCAAGGCGATGTGAGGGGTATGCGGATGGCGCAATCGCCCGTTAGGAGGGACAAATGAACGTGACGAGACCGCACCGGCATCGGTGCGCGCGGGTTGCGTCGAGCTGCAAAGGCGGGTGATCCGCGGTCGCGATGTTCAGCTATATCCTGCGTCGTCTGGTCTTCGGGGTGCTGACGGTCATCGGCGTGTCGATCGTCGTGTTCGTCATCATGCGCGTGCTGCCCGGCGATCCGCTGGTGGCGATCTTCGGGGCCGAAGGCTACACCAAGCTCACCGAGGCCGAGCGCGCCAGCTACATGTCGCAGCTCGGCCTGAGCGATCCGCTGTGGCAGCAATACCTGGCCTGGGTGCAGGACATCGCCCGCGGCGAGCTCGGCCACTCGTTCTTCCGCTCCGAGAGCGTTGCCGACATGATCCTGCGGCGCGGGCCGCTCACGGCCCAGATCGCGTTCCTGTCGGTGCTGCTGTCGTGGCTCGTCGGCATTCCGGTGGCCATCGTCAGCGCACTCAAGCCCAATAGCTGGGCCGACAACCTCGTGCGCTTCATGAGCATCCTGTTCATCGCCGTGCCCGGCTTCTGGCTCGGCATGCTGATCGTGCTGACCCTGCTGTTCACCTTCGGCTACCGCGCGCCGCTGACGGGGGCGAACCTGCTCGCCGACCCGTGGACCACGGTGCAGATGATCATCGGGCCGGCCATCGTGCTCGGCCTCGGCCAGGCCGCCTACATCGCCCGCATGGCGCGCTCCAGCCTGCTCGAGGTGATCCGCGAGGACTACGTGCGCACCGCGCGCGCCAAGGGCCTCAGCGGGCGCCTCGTGATCGCCTTCCATGCCCTGCCCAACGCCCTGCTGCCCGTCATCACCTTGTCGGGCGTGCTCCTGGGCTTCGTGCTGGCCGGATCGATCCCCGTGGAGCGCGCGTTCGGCACGCCGGGCCTCGGCTACACCATGTTCACCGCCGTCAGCGAGCGTGACGTGTTCGTCATGCAGAACCTGGTGTTCCTCTACGCCGTGGTGTTCGTGCTGCTCAACATCTTCATCGACATCATCATTGCCTGGCTCGACCCGAGGATCCGACTGCGATGACCACGACGGCGCCCGATGCCGGGCTGAGGCAGATGCCGGGGACGAGCACATCGGCTCTGCCGGCGCCACCCCCGCGCTGGCGCCGCATCCTGCGCCCAGTCGGCACCTTCGCGCGGCGCTCGCCGATGTCGGCTTTCTGGGGCCTCGTGGCGCTGGCCATCGTCGCCATGGCGGCCGCCGCACCCACCCTGGCGCCGTACGATCCCTTGAAGTCCAATTTCCGCGCGATGACGAAAGCGCCGAGCGAAAAGCATTACTTCGGCACCGACCAGATCGGCCGTGACACTTTGAGCCGCGTCATCTGGGGCAGCCGCTCGTCGCTGACGATCGCGTTCTGCGCCGTGCTGCTGGGTACCACGGTCGGCGCCTTGTGGGGGCTCGCCTGCGGCTTCTTCGGCGGCCGCTTCGACATCGCCAGCCAGCGCGCGATCGAGTTCATGCAGTCGTTCCCCGACCTGGTGCTGGCGATGGCGATCGCCATGGCGCTGGGCGCCGGCACCGGCACGGTGATCGTCGCCATCGCCATCACCCGCATTCCCTTCGGCGGGCGCGTGATCCGCTCCGTTGCGCTGTCGCTGAGGGAGCAGCCTTTCGTGGAGGCAGCGCGCGGCCTCGGCGCCTCCAACAAGCGCCTCATGTTCCGGCACATCCTGCCGCAATGCATCGCCCCGTTCCTGATCCTGGCCACGACGCATCTGGGCGTCGCCATCATCATCGAGGCGTCGCTGGGGTTCCTGGGCGTCGGCATCCCGCCGCCGACGCCGACCTGGGGCAATATGCTGTCTGACGCCCTGAACTCGGGCCTGGTGCCACCGTGGTGGCTGGTCCTGTTCCCGGGCCTCGCCATCACCATCACGGTGCTCGCCTTCAACTTGCTCGGCGATGGCATCCGCGACCTGCTCGATCCGCGCCTGCGCGGCTCGGTCTGACACCAGCGGCGGGAGCGCCAGCCTACGCCGGGGGCGGCGGGTAGCGCTCGAAGGTGGGCAGCTCGTGCACATGCTCCATCCAGGCGATGCGGTCCGCCACCTGGATGTGCGCCGCCGGCCTGACGGCATCCGGGTCGTCGTAGGTCGCGCTCTGGATATCGATGATGCCGGGCAACACCTCGTCGTTGGTGTAGAACAGCCCCGTGCCGCAATCCGCGCAGAAGTGCCGGCGGGCGTGCTGGGAGGACCTATAGACCTTGGGTGCCCCCTTCGTGATCCGCATCGCGCCCTGCGGATACATCGTCCAGGCGACCATCGGCGCACCGGCGTGGCGCCGGCAATCGGTGCAATGACAGAGCGCACGTGCGCTGGGCTCACCCTCCACGTCGTACCTGATGGCGCCGCAGTGGCATCCGCCGGCGATAGGCATCGCATCCTCCGGGATTGGTGGGCTTCGTGCGGCAATCTTCGCCGAGGTGCCCCCAGCAGGCAACGCACCACACGATCCATCCTGACGCGCCTTGCCATGCGCGGTGATCATCCAGCTTCGCGAAACGCCGCCTCCCGCCCCTTGCGCACCGCGGGCAGCACCGCCACGGCGACGACGATCAGCGCAAACAGCAGCAGCCCGCAGCTCAGCGGATGCTCAATGAAGGTCATCAGCCGCCCGCGCGACAGCACCAGCGCCTGCCGCAGCTTGTCCTCCATCAACCGCCCCAGCACGAAGCCCAGCACGAGCGGTGCCGGCTCGAACGCGAGCTTCACCAGCACGTAGCCGAGGAGGCCCAGCCCCG
>DATFCC010000391.1:0-26215 GCA_035253505.1 Hyphomicrobiaceae bacterium | reverse complement strand
ATCGACGCGGCCGGTGCGGATGGCGTCCTCCGAGGCCGGAAAGCCCGTCTCCACCAGCTTGATATCGGCCTGGGGATCGAGGCCGTTCTTCTTGAGCAGCAGGAACATGGGGCCGAGGATGCCGGAGCCGAACACATTGGTGCCGACGCTCTTGCCCTTCATGTCGGCCACCGTCTTGATGGGGCTGTCGTCCTTGACCGCCCAGTAGACGGAGAAGCTGCCCGGCCGCTCACCAACGTGCTGCGCGATGATGTAGGCTTCGAGGTTGCCTTGCAGTGCCCCATTGGCCAGCGACAACGGCGCCTGCGTCGAGCAGTCGAGGGCGCCCGCCACCATCGCCTGCACCATCGGCGCGGTGCCCTGGAACTGGGTGAACTCGATCTTGTAGGCCTTGCCGAGATTGGGGAACTGATCCGGCCGGCGCATGATCCAGTACTTGGCTTCCTCCGCCGGGATGGTCCAGCCGACGCGGATCGTCTCCTGCGCCTGGACGGGCGCGGCGCCGAGCACCGCCACCGTGGCGAGAGCCGGCAACAATCGTCTCGACATGTATGCTCCTCCATCCTGGCTGCGAGGCAGATCATAGCCGCACGAGAGCCCGCCATCGACAACAATGCGGCCGTCGGGGACCGACTGCGCCTCTGTGGACCTGCCAGGTGGTGTGCCCTTGCCCCGAACGCCGTTCTCGTCCTGAGCTTGGCGAAGGACAACCGGCCCTTCCGTCGCTCATGCGCGCGGGGCAGGGCGCATCCGTCGAGACAGCGGACCAGGGGCGAGGCAGTGCATGGTAGTGTGTGGGCTCGCCACGCACGACCAGCGGGTGCCCCATGCCGACTGCGCTGCCGGATTACGAGGTCTATGCCCTTCGCTACGCGACCCGCGACGGTCAGCGCCGCGACCATTTCATCGGCGGGGATCCCCACGACGGGCCTATGCCCATGGACTACTTCGTGTGGGCGGCTGTCGGCCCTGCCGGTGCCTACGTGATCGACACGGGCTTCACGGCCGAGATGGCCAAGGAGAGGAAGCGCACCTTCCTGCGTTGCCCGATCGACAGTTTGTCCCTGCTCGGTATCGACGCGGGCGGCGTGCGCGACGTCATTCTCACCCATATGCACTACGACCACGTGGGCAACTTCCACAAGTTCCCGAACGCGCGCTTCCACCTGCAGGAGCGCGAGATGGCGTACGCCACAGGCAAGTACATGCGCTATCCGCGCATCGGCCACAGCTTCCACGTGGAGGACGTGGTCGGCATGGTGCGCCTGAACTTCAAGGGCCGCGTGGAGATGCATGCGGGCGAGGCGGAGATCGCGCCCGGCATCACGCTGCACCCCACGTACGGCCATTCCGACGGCTTGCAGTCGGTGCGCGTGCACACCAAACGCGGCTGGCTCGTGCTCGCCTCCGATGCCACGCACTACTACGAGAACCTGGGCACCAACCGGCCCTTCACCACCGCCTTCCACATCGGCCAGATGCTCGACGCCTATCGCACGCTGGAGCGGCTGGCGCCGAGCCCCCGCCATATCGTGCCGGGCCACGACCCCTACGTGATGAAGGAGTATCCGGCACCGAAGCCAGCGCTCGAGGGCATTGCCGTGCGCCTCGACGCCCAGCCGATCGCGCCGCCCATTGCGTTCCCCGGCACGGCGGGGCACTAGGCGATCCGATAGAGGACTGACGGCGCGGCGGGCGAGCTTCTCGCGGGCACCGCCACTCGATCCACACATTCGCTGCATAGCGTCTTCCCGCTTTGTGCCGTTCTGGCAGCGGAGAATTCGCATGAAGCCTTGCTCGAACGCCCTCGCCATCGCCATCGCATGCATTGCCCTTGGGTCGGCAAACGCGCAGGAAATCCGCGTCTCTCATCACTACGACGAGACGACCGATGCCCGCGGCCGGGCAACACGGATCTTCGTCGAGGAGGCCCAACTCCGCGCGCCGGGGCTCAAGTTTCGCACCTACCCCAAGCTGTCGCTCGGATTGACCTCGACGGGGCAGCTCGATGCGCTGCAAGCGGGACAGCTCGAGATGGCGGTGTTTCCATTCTCCTACGCGGCGGAGAAGATACCTGAAGCCTCACTTGCGCTCCTTCCAGGGCTCGTGCCGAGCTTGGAGATTGCCCAACAGCTCAAGTCGACCGAGCTGTACGAGCGGCTGCAGCAGATCGCCCTGGCCAACGGCGTCCGCATCATCACCTGGTGGTGGTCACCCGGAGGCTTCGCCACCAAGGCGCGGGCGATCGGCGGCCCTGAGAGCGTCGCCGGATTGAAGATGCGCGCGGCGGATCCGATTTTCGAGCGCATGCTGGAGGCCGCCGGCGCCAAGACATTGAATGTTCCCTTGCCGGCGATGCGCTCGTCGGTTGCCCAAGGCGCCCTCGACGGCGTGCTGACGGCGTACGAGACCTACGTGTCGCTCAATCTCGCCGAGCACCTGAAATTCGCGACGGTCGGCGAACCGGTGATATGGATGCTCTTCCATCCGCTGCTCATGTCCAACTCGGCTTGGGAACGCCTCACGCCCGAGCAGCAGGCGGCACTCACCGCAGCCGCCGGCGTCGCCGAGGCCTATTTCGATTCCACGCAACGCGAGGCCGAGCAGCGATTGATCGCCACTGCCCAGGCAAGCGGGGTGGCGACGCGCGAGCTGACCCGCGCTGAATACGAGGCCTGGCTGGATCTGGCCCGCCGCACGGCGTGGGCCGACTACGTACGCCAGAGCCCGCAGGCCGAGCGGCTTCTGCTCGATACGATGCAGATCATCATGGGCGAGTTCCAACCCGGCAAATGACCTCGGGAGTGGAACTTCCCTCAGCAAGCGCCCGTCACTCCTGGCGCAGCACTTCTCGCAGGGTGCCGCCCGGGTATTCGGCGCGCACACGGCCGCGGCGCCGTAGCTCGGGCACCACCTCGTCGACGAAGCGCTCGATCGCGCCGGGGCAGTAGATCGGCGACAGCACGAAGCCATCGCCACCGACGGTGTCCATGAACGCTTCCATCTGATCGGCGACACCTGCGGCCGTGCCGGCGAACTGCGGCAGGCCGACGCTCTGGCCATGCCGCATGCCGACCTCGCGCGCGGTCATGGGGCTCCCGTCGGCCTTGCGGTAGCGGGTCCTGAGGCGCTGCAGTTGCGGCTCCGTGCGCTCGATCATCAGCGCGTCGGCCGGCAGACGCGACAGATCGTAGTCCAGATGCGCCGAGAGAATGGCCATGCCGCCTTCTGCGGGCACCAGCGCGTTGTGCTCCTCCTGCAGCGCGTGCGCTTCCGCTTCGCTGGCGCCGATGATCGGCTGCAGGCCGAACAGGATCTTGCATTCTTCCGGATCGCGTCCGAGCTCCGACATGCGGCCCTTGATATCGGCATAGTAGGCGGCGGCGTCCTCTGCCCGCGGCTGAATGGCGAAGATGGCGTCCGCATACCTGGCGGCGAAGTCGCGCCCCTTGCCTGAGGTGCCGGCCTGCAGAATGGCAGGGCCGTTCTGCGGCGAGCGGATCACGTTGAGCGGCCCGCGCGACTTGAAGAATCGGCCCGCGTGCTCGATGCGGCGCACCTTGGCCGCGTCGGCGAACACCGGGGCCTCGCGGTCCATGACCACGGCATCGGGCTCCCAGCTCGACCAGAGCTTGCGACATACCTCGATGTACTCGTGCGCGCGGTCGTAGCGGGTGTCGGCGTCGGGCCGGTCGGCACCGAAGTTGGCATCAAGGTTGCGATTGATCGAGGTGACGACATTCCAGCCGGAGCGGCCGCCGGTGAGATGGTCGATCGTCGCCCACATCCGCGCCGCATAGAACGGATGGCTGTGGCTCGTCGAGAAGGTGGCGGCGAGCCCCACATGCCTGGTCACGGCACCCATGTAGGAGAGCAGGGGAATGGGGTCGTGCTCGGGTGCCTGCACCGCGTAGCGCAGGGACGGCTCCAGCGAGCCGCGGTAGGTGTCGGAGATGTAGTTCAGGTCGGCGAAGAACACCATGTCGAAGCGCCCTCGCTCGCACGTGCGCGCGATGTGCTGGTAAAGCTCCGGCCGGGTCCATGAGTAGTTGGAATGATCTGTCAGCGGGTGCCGCCACATGGCGAGGCTGTGGTAGGTCGGCCCGTGCACGAGGAATTGTGCCAGCCGTATCCTGCGCTTGCTCTTGTTCTCCATGCACCTCGCCCCGGACGTACGGCTCGCCCGGCGATGGTAGTGGCGGGCGGTCCCGCGCGCCAGTCGAGGCATGGCCCCAATCGCGCGGCCGCCCGATTGGCTGTAGGGTGCGGTCCATGAGGATGCGGTTGCAGTCGACCCGGTCGAGAGCGTTCGCCCTGCTGGCGGCCTGCCTGCTGCTGCCCGGCTGCGGCAACAATCCCTATCCGGAAGCCGACAAGGACAAGAAGGTTCTCTACTCCTCGTTCAACGAGGCGCCCAAGACGCTCGATCCCGCGGTGGCCTACACCACCGCCGAGCACGTGATCACGGGCAATGTCTACGACACCTTGCTCGAGTACCACTTTCTCGACCGCCCCTACCGGCTGATCCCCGGTCTTGCGCTTGACGTGCCGAAGCCGGAGGAGGGTCCCGAAGGCCGCCAGACCTATCGTTTCCGCATCCGGCCGGGCATCCTCTTTCACGCCGACCCATGCTTTCCGCCGGATGCCGGCGGACGCCGCACGCGCGAGGTGACGGCCGCGGACTTCGCGTTCGCGCTGGCACGCATTGCCGATCCCGCCGTCAACAGTCCCGTCATCAGCAGCTTCGCCGAGGTGCTCGGGTTCAAGGAGTTCACCAAACGCCTCCTCGCCCAGCGGCAGGCCGACGCGGCGTTCGGCGCGCTGCCGGCGCATGAGCAATACGCGAAAGCCGGAGGCATTGCCGGCGTGGCCGCGAACGGCGCTCACGAGCTGGATGTGGTATTGGCAGAGCCCAACGCGCAGATCCTGTACTGGTTCGCCATGCCCTTCACCACGCCGGTGGCGTGGGAGGCAGTCGCCTACTACGACGGCAAGAGCGGGCGCGAGCATTTCGCCGACCACGCCGTCGGCACCGGGCCGTTCCGCCTGTCGCTCTACGAGAAGCAGTACCGCTTCACGCTGGAGCGCAACGAGTTGTGGTACGGCAGGCAGCCCGCGGCGGCCGACGCACCGGGCGCCATCTTTCCCGCCAACATCGATCCTGAGGACATCGCCGAGGGCCGCATCGACCCTGCCTATGCCGGGCGGCGCATGCCGTTCGTCGACCGCATCAAGTACTACCGTGAGCGCGAGGGCATTCCGCGCTTCAACAAGTTCCTGCAGGGCTACTACGACGACGGCGGCATCATCAAGGAGAGCTTCGACGCCGTCATCCAGCAGGACCGGCTGTCGCCGCAGATGCAGGCGCGCGGCATGCGGCTCGACAAGGAGGTCGAGCCCAGCATCTTCTACCTCGGGTTCAACATGGACGATCCGGTGGTCGGCACGCCGGCCGGTGAGCGCGGGCGGAAGCTGCGCCAGGCGATGAGCCTCGCCATCGACATCAAGCAGTACCTGGACCTCTTCCTCAATGGCCGCGGCGTGCCGGCACAAAACCTTCTGCCGCCGGGCATCTTCGGCTACTCCGCGGCGTACAAGAACCCCTTTCGCCAGTTCGACCTGGCACGTGGCCGCGAGCTGCTGGCAGAGGCCGGCTACAAGAACGGCATCGACCCCGCGACCGGCGAGCGCCTCAAGCTCGGCTTCGACGTATCGGCCACGACGGCGGAGGCGCTCTTGCAGTTCGAGTTCTTTGCCGGCGCCTGGCGCAGCCTCGGGCTCGACATCGACATCAGGTCCACAACCTACAACCAGTTCCAGGACAAGGTGCGGCGTGGCGCATACCAGCTTTTCCAGTGGGGCTGGGTAGCCGATTTTCCCGATCCCGAGAACTTCCTGTTCCTGCTCGAGTGCGGAAACAGCCGCACCAAGAGCGGAGGCCCCAACACATCCAACTTCTGCAATGCCGAGTACGATCGCCTCTATCGGCAGATGAAGGACCTGCCGAGCACGGAGCGGCGCGCCGGCATCATCGGCCGCATGCTGGCAATCCTGCAGGAGGAACGGCCCTGGATCGAGCTCTTCCATCGTGAGAACTACGAGCTCGCCCACGGCTGGCTCGTCAACTCCAAGTCGTGGGGCATCTCCAACCCGACCTACAAGTACAAGGACGTGAAGCCCGAGCTCAGGGCGCGCCAGCAGGCGGAATGGAATGCGCCGGTGCGCTGGCCGCTGTACGTCGCGCTGCTGCTGGTGGTGGCGCTCACCGTGCCGGCCGTGCGAACCTACTACCGGGAGCGCCTGTGATGGCCGCCTATCTCGTTCGCCGCCTCGCCTACGGAATTCTCACCACATTCGGCGTGCTGCTGCTGCTGTTCGTGCTGTTCTTCGCCGTGACCAATCCCGACGACATCGCCCGCAAGGCGGTGGGTGAGCGCGCGCGGCCGGAGGTCTACGAGCAGTGGAAGAAGAACCACGGCTACGACAAGCCGTTGTTCTTCAATCGCGAGGCAACGGGAACGAAGCGGCTCACGGATACGCTGCTGTTCGAGCACTTCCGCCGCATGCTCACCTTCGACTTCGGACGCAGCGATGCCGACGACAGCGAGATTTCGCGGCGGTTGTGGGAGGGCGCCGGGCCGAGCCTCGGCCTCACCGTTCCGCTGTTCGTCCTGGGGCTGGTGCTCGGTGTGGGTGTCGCCCTGTTCGTCGCGTTCTTTCGCGAAACCTACATCGACCGGCTGGTGCTGGTGGCATGCATGCTGACCATGAGCGTGGCGGGCCTGCTCTATATCATCGCCGGGCAATACGTGGTGAGCCAGCTCCTGCGCTGGTTCCCCATCTCCGGCTTCGACCCCTCGCCTGCAGTGGCGGCCCGCTTCCTGGCGCTGCCGGTGCTGGTCGGTGTGGTTTCGGGTTTCGGGGCCGACACGCGGCTCTATCGCACCATCTTTCTGGAAGAGATCGGCCGGGACTATGTGCGCACCGCGCGCGCCAAGGGGTGCAGCGACGTGCGCGTGATGGTCCGCCACGTGCTGCGCAACGCGCTGATCCCGATCCTTACCAACGTGGTGGTGGCGATCCCCTTCCTGTTTACGGGCGCGCTGCTGCTCGAATCCTTCTTCGGCATACCGGGCCTCGGCGCCCTCACGGTGGGGGCGATCCAGGGCAACGATTTCTCGACCTTGCGCACCATGGTCTACCTGGGCGCGCTGCTGTTCATCGTCGGGCAGATCCTGACCGACATCAGCTACGCGCTGGCCGATCCGCGTGTGCGGCTGGGGTGAGGTGGCGCGGTTCACAACCACGCGGGCAGCGCCTCGCTCAGTCCGCCTGCCTCATCCTGAGCCTGCCGAACGACGGCCACAGCCTGCCTTGCCGTGGTTCGACAAGCTCGCCACTGGGCTGCAGCGCCTCGTGGGACCGCCATCCAAACGACGAAGAGGATTGCTTAGTCCGGCAGGCGGGCGATGGCCTCGATCTCAATCAGGAATTCGGGCTTCACCAGGCGATTGACGACGAGCAGCGTGTTGGGCGGATACTTGCCGCCGGGGAAGATCTTGGGAAAGACCTCGGCGCGCGCGGCCATGAAGGCAGGAATGTAGTCGGCGCTGGTGATGTAGGTCGTGAATTGCACGATCGACGCGAAATCCGTGCCGAGGTCCTCGAGGATCTTGCCGAGATTGTCGAACACCACCGGCACCTGCGCGCCGACGTCGCCTACGCCTTGCGGGACGCCCTTGGCGTCGATGGCCACCTGCCCGGCGATGAAGGCGATCTCGCCCGGCGTCATGCGCGCGACGTGACTGTACATGCCTTGCGCCGGGCCGGCGCTCCGCGGATTGACGTAGGTGACGCCTGACTTGGTGGGCATTGGCTTCTCCTGATCGGTTGCAGGCTCATGGGGCGCAGCCGCCGCGCCTATGGCGCCCGGCGCAAGATGAATGTCCCGGCAGCGCTGACATAGGCTTGGTACGTGCCGGATGCCGTCTTCCAGTCGGCCGTGGCAGTCCCCTGCATTCTGATGTCCCACTTGGGGCATACGACGGTGAGGGCGAGCTGGCGTTCCTGGACGTTGCCGGTGACTGTGCAAGAAACCTTGTCGTCGTTGAGGTAGGTGCCCGAAGCGCGACCACCGGCAACCTTCAGCGACAAGGCATTCTCGTTCTTCGGGTTACCAGCCCATTGAACCACCCATTTCCCGTCCAGGCCCTGCGGTTGCGCAAGAGCGACGCCGCCAAGGCTTGTCGTGACAGAGAGAGCAAGAAAGCTGGCCCGGACCATTGCCATCCCCCGACTTCGAGATCCCCGAGCCCAATAGCCGTTGCCTGTTGCGCCGTCAAAGGCAACCGGCGCGACGTCCTGTTCAGTCCGCAGTGATCTCGCCGGGATCGTCGAACAGCGCCCAACGTTCCGCGTCCAGGCCGGCGAATAGCTTGGCAAACCGAGCATCGTCGCGCCTGGCTGCGGTGACGTTGCGGATGTAGACCTTCGCGACCTGCCGGGGGTGCCGCCGCAGCACCTGCGCATAAACCTCCGGATCGTCCTCGCCGCTGTCGCCGATCAGGACGAAGCGGCGCCCCGGATATCTTGCGAGGATGGCCTCGATCTCCGGCGGCTTCGTCTCGCGCCCGGGCTTGAGGATGTTGAGCGACGTGCGGTCCTTGAGGCGGAAATACTTCAGAGCAATCGACGAGAAGGGCAGGCTGCTTCCTGAGAGGAACTCCAGCAGAGGCCCGGCCAGATGCCATGGGCTCGATGAGACGTAGTGGACGGGAGCGCCGGCGACCGTGAGCTTTCGGTAGGCAGCGGGCATTCCCTCGACAGCGGCGAACGGCTGGTAGAACGTCGCCTCCCACATGCGGCGGCGATCGAGGACATGGGTGATCTTCACGGTGTCGTCGATGTCGGAGATGATCGACAAACCCGCCGGCCCGATCAAATGAGCGCTCGCCTCGATCGTGCGCGAATCCGATGCAGGCAGGACGGCGCGGATCGCCAGCTTGGCGCCGTCGGATGCGGCGTCCGTGACGGGTACGCGGACGTTGGCGACGGTGTGACCGTTGGGCTTCGTAGGCGGCAAGGTTGCGCGCGTTCCGGCGACATCGGCAACGATTGTGCGGCCACGCTTGTTGTCGGCCAGCAGGAGGTTCACCCGCGGATCGAAGAAGGCGGCGCTGGCCGGGGTGACCTTCAAATTGTACCGCGTTTCCAGAATGGCTGCGATGAGCCGGCGGCGCACACGGCTGTCGGCCGGCTCATAGACCCAGGCATGGACAGGCACGATCCAGTGCCGGCCGTCTCCACTCTGATGCGCCGCCGCGGGCAGCAGCAAGAGCATCTCGCCAGATCTCAGGTCCGAGACGTCGGCAGCGGGCACGGGTGACCCCGCGGAAAAAACCGTCAGGAGCAGCGACAGCACCCAAGCCCGAGCGATGGCGAGCTTACATAGCGCCGGAAACATCCCCGAGCCGGGCCTACGCCGCCTCGATCCAGACGTGGTTGTCGTGGAAGCAGGCGCCGCCATAGGGCGCGGCCTGGAAGGCGCTGGTCAGCGTGTTGATGCCTTCCCCGCCCTCGAACTGGTCGTTGGGGGCGATGCACTCGACGATGACCACGCCGCGCTGGATGCCGGGAAAAGCCTGAGTGGTGATGAAGATCTCGCCGCGCTCGTTGCCCATGCGCACGCGCGCGCCATCGGTGACGCCGAGCTTCGCCAGATCGTCGGGGTGCACCTTCACGCGCGGCCGGCCGTGCCTGGATCGGCTCGACGGCATCTCGTTGAAGGAGGAGTTGAGATACTCGCGCGACGGGCTGGTGGCGAGCCGGAAGGGATGCCGGCTGTCGGCCTTCTCGATCACGTCCCAATGGTCGGGCAGGCTGGGCACCCCGCGGTCCACCCCGAGCGCGGCGGGGCGCGGGTTGGGCACGTTCTTCCAGTCGGGCTTGAAGCGGAACTTCTTGTCCGGGTAGCGGAAGCCCTCGATGTAGTGCGCCTGGTTGAACTCGGGCTGGCAGTCGATCCACTTCTTGGGCTCCAGCTCGGCCAGCGTGCCCCAGCCCGACTTTTGCAGCGTCCAGTCGATGATCTCGCGCGGCGTCATGGCGAACCCGGGGTGCTCGGCGCCGACGCGTTTGGCGAGGCCCGTGATCACCTCATGGTTGGAGCGGCATTCGCCCGGCGCCTCGATCAGCTTGGGGCCCAGAATGATGTGCTGGTGGCCGCCGCCCTGGTAGATGTCGTCGTGCTCCAGGAACATGGTGGCCGGCAGCACGACGTCGGCCATCTTCGCCGTGGCCGTCATGAACTGCTCGTGCACGCACACGAACAGGTCCTCCCGCGCGAAGCCGGCCTTGACCTTGCGCTGTTCCGGAGCGACCTGGACCGGATTCTGGTTCTGAATGAACAGCGCCGTCACCGGCGGCCCGCCCTTGATGTCGGCGGGATCGCCGGTGAGCACCGGTCCGATGCGCGACTGATCCAGCGTGCGCACGCCCGGGTCGGCAACATCGAGGCCCTCGATCAACGTCTTGTTCCAGTGGAAGATGGCGCCATTGTTGTGGAAGGCGCCGCCGCCCTCGTTGAGCCAGGCGCCGGTGACGGCCGGGATGCACAGCGCCGCATGCATGTTGTGCGAGCCGTTGCGGGACCGGGCGAACCCGTAGCCGAGGCGGAAATAGGTCTTGGGCGTGGTGCCGACCATCTTCGCAAAGGTCTCGATCTCGGCGACCGACAGCCCGGTGATAGCGCTGGCCCATTCCGGCGTGCGCGTTCGCAAGTGCGCCTCGAGCTCGCGCGGACAATCGGTATACTTCTCGAGATAGGGCCAGTTGGCGTAGCCATCGCGGAACAACACGTGCATGACCGCGCAGGCCAGCGCCCCATCCGTTCCGGGCCGCAGGCACAGGGCCATGTCGGCCTGGCGCATGGTGCCATTGTTGTAGATGTCGATGGCCACGATCTTGGCGCCCCGCTCCTTGCGGGCGCGGGTGGCATGCGTCATCACGTTGACCTGCGTGTTGACGGGGTTGGTGCCCCAGATCACGACCAGATCGGACTTGGCCATCTCGCGCGGGTCGGCGCCGGCCAGCCGGCCGGTGCCCGCGATGTATCCGGTCCAGGCCAGCGTGGTGCAGATGGTGGCGTACATGCCCGAGTAGCGCTTGGCGTGGCGCAGGCGGTTGATGCCGTCGCGCATGACGAGGCCCATGGTGCCCGCGTAGTAGTAGGGCCACACGGCCTCGGGACCGTAGCGCCGCTCTGCGGCCAGCATCGCCTCCGCCGTGAGGTCGAGTGCGTCGTCCCAGGAGATGCGCTCGAACTGCCCGGAGCCCTTCGGCCCCTTGCGGCGCAAGGGGTGCATCAGCCGATCGGGATGGTGCACGCGCTCGGCATAGTTGGCGACCTTGGCGCAGATTACGCCGGCCGTGTAGCTGTTGTCCCGGGCACCGTGGACGCGGCCGATCTTGCCGTCCGGCAGCAGCTCGACGTCGAGCGCGCAAGTGGACGGGCAGTCGTGCGGGCAGGCCGAGTGGCCGATCTCGATCTTGGCGTGGACGTTCATCTCAGGGTTCCGCCGGATGCTGACAGGCTCACGCTAGCCGAGTTCGCCGCGGCGCGGGAGGGGGCATGCCGCCGATCTCCAGGCCTCAGTGATCAAGGCGGGTGGTGGTTCAGAACCGCGCAAGCAGCTGGCCGTAGCCGTAGATCTTGTCGCTGATGCCGTTGGTGCGCAGGGCATGCCAGTAGGTGGTGGCATTGATCTGGAGCACGGGTTTGTCGAGCCAGCGCTCCGCTTCATCCGCCAGCTTGGCGAAGGGCAGGTTGGCGCCGAAGGCAACGAGCGCCTCCACATCCGGGCCATCGATCGACTTGACGGCGTCGATCATGTCCTTGGCGGTCAGCACGGAGTAGGAGGCGGGACTCTTGCCGCGCATGTGACGGAAGCGGACGATCTCGTAGCCATGCGCCCCCAGGACGCCCTTCAGGCGCGGCTCGATGCAGGGATAGTAGGGCTCCATCACCGCAATCTTGCGCTTCACGCCATGCGCCTTCAGCCCGGCCACCACAGCGTCGGAGGAAATGGTGACGGGCACGTCGAAGCCGGCCACCTTGCGCACGCGCCGCTTGAGGTCCTCGCCCCATTCCGGCGTGCCGCCCCACACCGAGAGCGCCGAGATGCCCAGGATGAACGCATTGGGCTTGGCGTCCATGACGCGATCGACGGCGTCCTCCAGCGAGGCGTTGATGTCCTCGATCTGCTTTTCGAAATCAGCATCCGACCGAACGGGGTTGTCGGCGATCACCATGCGCGCGATGTGGTTGGTCACGCCTTCCGGCCGCATGTCGTCGTACTCGGGCTGCACCACGGTGTTGGTGGACGGCGTGGTGATGCCGAAGGCCAGTCGCCAGGCCAGATAATCTCTCATGACGCCTCGCAATCCCGGAAGGAGGGCAGGATCCTGCCATCCTCATCGCATGCCGGACGGCAAACGACCATTGCGGGCGACGTCGTCGAGTGTTGCGCTGCGCGCAATTGGGCGCGGGCCGGCGGAATGGCCGGCTACGTGCGGATGATCGGGCGATAGCGCTGCTCGGGCAACCCGTAGGTCCAAGCGACCGCCTCGCGCGCGGAGCGCATGTTGGCCGGAACCTGCAGAAAGTAGTGCTTGTAGCTCCCATCCGGCTCGGGCGAGCCGTTGATGACCTCGACCGCGGCCCAGGCTTCCCACCGCCATCGCTGACGCCACAAGATGCCCGTCTCGTCCTGCGCCACCCGGCAGGCGCCGCCGTTGGCGATAAACCGCTCGGGCGTGAGCACCTCGATCATGCAGCGCCGCACCTGTGGATCCTGCACCGAAGCGATGGCACGCACCGTCACGAGCTCCGGCCGTTCGATGACCCAACGGGGCACGAGCACGCCCTTCCAGGCGAAGGACGACCAGCCGTCGGCATAGGCGACCGCCGGACCGTCTGCGCAGTGCAGGCGGCCGGCGGCGTCATGACGTATTACCTCGGGCCGTTCGGCCAGCCAGCACACGTGCCGGTGCGGCACGATCCACCCGGCATGTGCTGCGAGCTGCCACAGGCCCCGCACCCGTTCCGTCTGACGCTCCAGCCCGCACACGTCATGGAAGTACTCGAGCGGGCCGAGCGACTGCACCGACTGCGGATTGCAGCCGCTGGCGGCGAATGACAGCAGCCCGCGCCTGTGCGGCGCGAACATGCTGGCGAGCCGCTCCCGGAACGCCGGACGCACCCTCTCGCAATCGCGCAGCACGGCGTCGTCGATGCTGGTGCAGAATGCCGGCACACGGGAGAGGCGCGGCTCACCGGCGAGACTCACCCGCACGGCCAGCCCGACAGCGCGATCGACCGCAGTCTCGGCTTTGCGGCAAACCTGGTCGACGACCTGCGCGCGCACATTCTCCCCGGCCGAGGCGCGATCACGTACCCAGCGAGCGGCAAGCTCGACGGGGCCGGCCGTCCAAACGATCCGGCGCGGTGGATCGAAGCCGGCTGCCGCGTAGGCAGCACACGCCGTGGCCTCGGCCGCCGGCCGATCGCAGCGGTCGGTGCGGCTGCGCAGCGCCGACCAGCGTGCGCCATAAGCGGCGAGGGCGGCCTGCTGGGCCTCGGACAGCCGCGCGACCTCAATCAGCGACAAGCACCGCGTCCCGAGGCTCGAGCTCGCGCTGCCGGCGAACGCGATAGGTGCCCTCGGCCAGGTTGATCGGCGCGTGCTCCTGATGGTGAATGACGGCGGATCCGCCTTCGACCTTGACGTGACCGATATAGAGGCCGGTCGGGATCTCGCGCGCCAACGCGTCGTCGCGGAACATGGTCACGCGATCGTAGATGGCGTGACGATGGCCGGTCACTTCGCCCTCCGCCAGCACCCAAGCGCCGGTGGCATCGGCCTTCAGCATCGATCCTGAGGGCTCGACGTCGGCAACCCTTTCGATCAGCAGATCGCCCTGAGCAAACATCTCGTTCATGGATCGCTCCTTCTCGTGCAAGGCTGTTGCCGCTGCCAGACAACCGGCTCGATTGTGAGTGGTTCCGAGCAGCAGGCTCGACCGCCGATGCCTGCGCGTCGGCTGCGCAATGGTCGCTCTCGCTTGGTCCAGGTCGGCCGTCATGGCGGAAAGGCGGAGCCTCGTTTCCGCCTTGCGCGCTGCGGCGAACTTGCGACTGGGCGTCGAGCAGCCGTCCTTTCACGCCCCGCCAGCCGACCCAGATAGTTTGGCGGCATTGTGGTGCGTCTTGCGCCAGATGCAGCGGCCAACGTCACGCCGAGGGGCGCTGGGCACTTCGCCGGCAATGATGTTCACCGGGAAGAGGATCGCTCGGGCTCGCGCAGGCAATCCGATCATGATTGTGCGCAACCAGGCGCGGTGCTCATCCGCGCGGGCACGTGCGATATGGGTCCCCGCGAGCTTGGCCGTAGTCGTACGCGGGCCTGACAGGGCAGCCAGGCTCAAGCTCGCTCACGCAATTGTGACGCTTCCAGCGAGGAACCCGCAAGCGCGCATCGTTACGCACTTTTGGGCTGATCGCGCGGCGCTCGTCATGCTGCAGTGCAGCGCTCAAGCCCAATGGTTGCATTGACCGTCAATTTTCCTCCCCCTAACGTCCGCCGCCGAGACGCCACCGCGGCCCTGCCGCGACAATGAAAACACGAGGGAAGCGGCCGTTCCGGCGGCCCGAATGGGGGAAGAGTTGCGATCTCGTTTCATCCGCTTTCTCGCAGCGTTTCTATGCTGTGCCGCGAGCACGGCCGCCACGGCTGAAGGCATCAGTTTCAAGACCCTCAGGCTCGAAGGCAACGGCGTGCGCTGGCAAGTCCCGACGAAGGGGCAGCGGCGCGTCTTGAGCTATGCCATGGCCACCGACGACGTGGCCTTCGCCGGTGCCCGCAATTGCGGGCACATGACGAAGCTCGATGCCCTGCTGGACGCCTCCGGCATCGCCCCGGCGGCCATGCGCACCGAGGTGGCCGCCGCATTCGCGATGTGGCAGGCGGTCGCCAACATCGGCTTTCGCGAAGCCGATGCTGCTGACAAGGCCGACATCCTGATCGGCGCGCAGCTCGAGCCCGAGGGGTGGGCCTTCGCCAACGTGTTCTACGACACGCTCTCGCCCGAGGCGGTGAAGCCGATTTCCCGCGCGCTCATCTGCCTCAATCCGGAACGGCGGTGGAAGATCGGCTTCGACGGCGATCTGCGAACCTATGACTTGCGGTACACGATCGCACACGAGATCGGCCATGCCATCGGCCTCGACCATCCACCTGGTGCCGGGCAGATCATGGGCTATCGCTACGAGGAGACGTTTCGCCAGCTTCAGGCCGGTGACATTGCCGGCGCCGTGCTTCTTTACGGCAAGGCGCAGCCCGAAATGGCCGCGCCGTCCGATGCCGTGTCGCCGAAGCACACCTCCGCAGTCCGCCTGTTCGCTAAGCGCTGGGGAACCAGGGCCTTCACCGCACGTTCTCAGTGAGCTTGTGCTTGACAGCTCACGGAGAAAGTAATGGGACGCGGACTGATACTCTGGCTCGTCGGCATACCCTTGCCGGTGATCCTGATCCTCTACCTGTTCGGCTATCTGCACTAGCCGAAACGGAGCGCGTCGGCCGGACCGTCCCTTAGCGCAGCTTCAGGGTGGCCAGCCCTACCAGGGCCAGCACCACCGAGATGATCCAGAAGCGCACGACGACGGTCGACTCCTTCCACCCCTTCTGCTCGTAGTGATGGTGCAGCGGCGCCATCCGGAACACGCGCTTGCCGGTCAGCTTGAACGAAGCGACCTGGATGATCACCGATAGGGTCTCGAGCACGAACAGGCCGCCGACGATGGCGAGCACGATCTCGTGCTTGGTGGCGACTGCAATGGCGCCGAGCGCACCGCCGAGGGCCAGCGAGCCGGTGTCACCCATGAAGATCATGGCCGGCGGAGCGTTGAACCACAGGAAGCCGAGCCCGGCGCCGATCAATGCGCCGCAGATGATGGCGAGCTCTCCTGCGCCCTGCACGTAGTGGATCTGGAGATAGCGGGCGAAATTGGCGTTGCCGGTGAGGTAGGCGATGAGGCCGAAGGTGGCGGCGGCGATCATCACCGGCACGATCGCGAGCCCGTCGAGGCCGTCGGTGAGGTTGACGGCGTTGCCGGCGCCGGCAATGACGAGCACGCCGAGCAGGATGAACAGCCCCCCCAGTGGAATGACTACGTTCTTGAAGAACGGCACCGTCAGCGAGGACGAGAAGCCCCCGCTGCCGATGCGCATCACGGCCCAGGCGGCGATCGCCGCCACCCCGATCTCGGCCGCCAGGCGCAGCTTTCCCGAAAGGCCACCCGGCACGCTGCGCGTCACCTTGAGATAGTCGTCGTAGAAACCGATGGCGCCGTAGGACAGCGTCACGAACAGAACGATCCAGACGTACCAGTTGGCGAGGTTGGCCCACAGCAGCGTGGCAACGGTGACGCCCGACAGGATCATGAGGCCGCCCATGGTGGGCGTGCCCTTCTTGGCGAAATGCGTGGCGGGGCCGTCCGCGCGGATGGGCTGGCCCTTGCCCTGCTTGACGCGCAGCAGGTCGATGATGGCGGGCCCGAACAGGAATACGAACAGCAGCGCCGTCATGATGGCGCCGCCGGTGCGAAAGGTGATGTAGCGGAAGACGTTGAGCGGGCCAATCTGATCGGCGAAATTCACCAACGCATAGAGCATTCCTCACCCTCCCGGCCGCCCCGGTCCGAAGCGCGCCACCATGGCCGCCACCAGCGGCGCCATGCGCGTGCCGAGCGAACCCTTGATCATGACGACGTCGCCGGCACGCACGACGCCGAGCAGTGCGGCTTCGAGCTCGGCCGAGGTCGGCGCCCAGGCCCGCCGTTCAGGCGCGAGATCGTCGAGCAGAAGTCGCATCATGGGGCCGCAGGCAAGAACCAGATCGATGCCCGCCGCGTCAATCGCTTCCTTGAGGCCGCGATGCAGCTCTGCCGAGGCGTCGCCCAGCTCCAGCATGTCGCCGAGCACGGCCACCCGGCGGGGAAAGGCATCGCGCGGGGTGGTGGCCATGGCCGCCAGAGCCGCGCGGACAGAGGCGGGATTGGCGTTATAGCTCTCGTCGATCAGCAGGATCTGACCGTCGGGCAGATCGAAGACGGTGCGAGCGCCTCGGCCGACCGGAGCGGAAATACGCGCCAACGCCGGCAGGCAGCGCATGGGATCGGCACCGACGGCGCTCAGCGTCGCCAGCACGGCCAGCGAGTTGCGGACATAGTGCTCGCCCGGCGCGCCGATCGTGTAGGGAAAGCGCTGGGAGCCGCGGCCGGCGATGACGGATGAGCTCTTCGGCCCAAGGTCGGCCTGCAGCGCGCGGAAGTCGGCCTCGTCGTGGTAGCCGAACGTGACGATCCGCGCACCGACCGCGCTCGCACGCTCGCGCAGGAGAGCGAAATGCGCGTTGTCGCGCGGCAGCACGGCCGTGCCGCCGGGCACGAGGCCCTGAAAGATCTCGGCCTTGGCCTCCGCGATGGCCTCCACCGAGGGGAACTGACCCAGATGCACCGGCTCCACGGTGGTGATGACCGCCACGTGCGGCCGCACCATCAAGGTGAGCGGGGTTATCTCGCCTGGATGGTTCATGCCGATCTCGAACACGCCGAACGCGCTGTCACGCGGCAGGCGCGCGAGGGACAGCGGCACGCCCCAGTGGTTGTTGTAGGATTTCTCCGCGGCGTGCGTGGCGCCCGCCACCGCCAGGCACTGGCGCAGCATCTCCTTGGTGCCGGTCTTGCCGACGCTGCCCGTGACGGCGACGATGCGCCCGTTGCTTCGTGCCCGCGCGGCGCGGCCGATTGCTTCGAGCGCCCCAAGGGGATCGTCGACGCGCAGCAGAGTTCCGTGTTCTTTCTTCGCCTGGTAGCCGCGGGCAACGATGGCGGCCACCGCCCCCGCGGCGAATGCGGCGGGCACGAACTCATGGCCGTCGCGGGCGTCCTTCAGGGCGACGAACACCTCTCCGGCAGCGAGACTGCGTGTATCGATCGAGAACCCGGTGACGTCACCAGCGGGCTCCCCCTCCGGCGCGCCCTGCGCGGCGGCAACGAGGTCCGCCCATTGCCAGAGTGGCTCAGACATCGATGGGAGCCTCCGACAGGGCGTTGCGCACCGCCTCGTGGTCCGAGAACGGCAGGATGACGGAGCCGACGATCTGTCCCGTCTCGTGCCCCTTGCCGGCGACGAGCAGAACATCGCCGGGGCCGAGCAGCCGCGCGCCGGCGCGGATTGCCTCGGCACGGTCGCCGATCTCGCGCGATCCGGGGCAGCCGGCAAGGATCTCCGCGCGGATGATCTCGGGGCGCTCGCTGCGCGGATTGTCGTCGGTGACGATGACGTGATTGGCGAGGCGCGCGGCGATCTGGCCCATGATCGGCCGCTTGCCCTTGTCGCGGTCGCCGCCGCAGCCGAACACGCAGATGATGCGGCCGGATGCGAATTCGCGAAGCGCCTTGAGCGCGGCTTCCAATGCATCGGGCTTGTGCGCGTAGTCGATGACGATGAGGCCGCCGCGGACGCGTCCGGCAATCTCGAGGCGGCCTTTGACGCCCTTGAGGTGGGTGAGCGCGGGCAATACGTCGACTGCCGGTTCGCCCGTCGCGATGGCGAGGCCGGCGGCGAGAAGGGCGTTGGAGGCCTGGTAGTCGCCGGGCAGCGGCAGCGCGATGTCGTGGGCGCGGCCTTCGTGTCGCACCAGGAGACGTTGCGCAAACCCATCGCGCGAGAGCCGCTCGAGCTTGAGCGTTTCGCCACCCCGTCCCACCGTCATGACTTTGCGACCGCTGTCGCGCGCCGCTGCAATCACCTGCGCGGCATGCTCGGCGTCGGCATTGATGACGGCAGTCCCGCCGGCCGGGAGCAGCTCGGTGAACAGGCGCAGCTTGGCGGCGAGGTAGGCTTCCATCGTCGGATGGTAGTCGAGGTGGTCGCGGCCGAGATTGGTGAAGGCTGCAGCCTTCAGGCGGACGCCGTCCAGCCGGTGCTGATCGAGGCCATGCGAGGAGGCTTCGAATGCGAGGTGCGTGACGCCTTCGCCCGCCAGTTCCGCCAGCGTCCGGTGCAGGCTGACGGGATCGGGCGTGGTGAGGCCGCCGTAGACGCTGCCATCGGGCTTGACGAGACCGATGGTGCCGAGGCTGGCGGCGCTCCGGCCCAGGGCGGCGAAGATCTGCCGGGTGAAGTCGGCGACCGAGGTCTTGCCGCTGGTGCCGGTGACCGCAACGGCGACGGCCGGCTGGTCGGGATAGAAGCGCGCCGCCAGCAGGGCCAGCGCGTGACGCGGCTCGGCTGTACGCAACACGGCGACGTGGCCGGGCACGCTGACTTCCTGGTCACCGGCAACAAGAACCGCCGCGGCTCCTTTTGCGACAGCCTCCGGTATGAACCTGACGCCGTCGGCCTTGCTGCCGGGAATGGCCGCGAACAACCAGCCCGGCTTCACCTCACGGCTGTCGGCGGTCAGGCCCGCGATCTCGGTCTTGCCCGGCGGCGCGCAAACCGTCAGCTCGGGGCCGATCAGGGTCTTGAGATCCATTGCCGGCAACGGCTGCCACCTGTGCTGCTGCAGAGAACCGCAACGCTTCGCTTGCACCGTCATGGCCCGCCGCTGGCAAGCAGACCCCAAGCTCCGGACGCGAGCGGACGCCGGGCGGCAGGAATCGCCTGCGCCAAGCCTCATTCTGCGTCTTATTGTGCCGGGGATGGGGCGTCAAATCTGAAGGATCAGGGGCCCGCAATGTCGGCACGGCGCGGCAGGATGCCGAGCAGCGGCGCGATCCGCTCAACGACGCGCGCCGTGGTGGGGGCCGCATTGAGGCCGGCCGTGATCCGATCGCCGCCCGCCTCCCCCGTCTGGGGCTCGAACAGGCTGACGAGAATGGCATACCTCGGCGCGTCCATGGGGAATGCCCCGGCGAACGAGGATATGACCGCTTTTTCCCGATAGCCGCCCCGGCCGGGCATCTCGGCGGTGCCGGTCTTGCCGCCCACACGATAGCCTTCGGCCTCCGCATGGCGGCCCGTGCCCTGCACGTTGGTCACGTTGAGGCGCATGATCTCGCGCATCCTGGCGCTGGTGTCTGCCGAGATCAGGCGGGCGGCTGTCTCGCGTTTTGCCGCACGCGCCAGCAGCGTAGGCGTGACCTCGAGGCCGCCGTTGACGAGCGTCGCCAGGGCGGCGGCGAACTGCACGGGCGCCACCGCCAGACCATGGCCGTAGGCAACCGTGATGGTCTCGATGCGCCCCCAATGCTTGGGGAGCTGCGGCGCAGCCACCGGCCCTGTCTCGAGCCGCGTCTGCCGCATGAGGCCGAGACGCTCCAGGAATGCGCGCTGGCTGTGCACGCCGGCCTCGAGCGCCAGCATGCCGGCACCGACGTTGGAGGAATGCAGAAAGATCTCCCGCACCGTGAGCGGGCGCCCCTGGGGATGCAGGTCCTTGGTCACGTACGTGCCCGAGACCAGGGGCTGGCGCACATCGTAGAGCTTGTCGAGATCGGCAGTGCCGGCCTCGAGAGCCATGGCCACGGTGAGCGCCTTGAAGATCGATCCGAGCTCGAAGGTCCCACCAGTCAGCTTGTCGGCGCGCGCCGGGTCGAGCCATTCGGCCGGCAGCGACGGATCGGCCTCGGGCAGCGACACCGCCCCCACGATCTCCCCTGTGTCGACATCGAGGGCGAGACCCGCTGCAGCCGCCGCCGAGTAGCGCAAGCACGCCTGTTTCAGCTCATCGGCGAGCGCGTGCTGGACACCGACGTCGAGCGACAGGCGCAGCGCGGAAGAGGCGCTGCGCTCCGGCCCCTGCACGGACTCGACGCGACCCTCCTCGTCGAGCAGCCGCTCGACGCCGGCGATCCCCTTGTTGTCGGTGTTGACGGTGCCCAGCAGGTGCCCGGTCAGCGGCCCCAGCGGATACACCCGCTTCAGCTCGACGCGGTAGCCGATGCCCGGCAACCCCAAGGCGTGCACCTTCTGCGCAACGCGCGGGGTCACGCCACGCGACACCCAGGCGAAACGGCGGGTGCGGTCGCGCAGCGCCTTGCGCAACTCGGCGGTGTCGAGGCCAGGAAGGGCAGCGCTGAGCTTTTCGATTGTTTCGTCGACGTCGGGGATCATCGCCGGATCGGCGTAGAAGGAATACATGCCGACATCGGTGGCCAGCAGGCGGCCGTGACGGTCGACGATGTCGGGCCGCGACCAACTTCGCGCCAGGGGCTCGACGATGTTGACCTTGATCTCCGGGCCGCTCTTCAGCGCGAGCCGCACAAGCTGTCCCGCGATCGTCGCAAACACGGTGAGCAACGCACACACGACGACGCGTCTGCGGGTGCGCAGCCGCGCGGCCCTGGTATCGGCGCCCGCGGGCATGCGAGAGGTCCAGGCGGGTGCGCGGTCGATGGCGGCAGCGCGCGCGGTCATGACGCTAGCGGCTCTCGGGCGCCGGTGCCGCAGCTCCAGCGGTTGCGGATGAAGCTGCGCGCCCGGCATCGATCCGCAGGTACTGCCGGCTGGTGATGGGAGCGAGCCCATTGAGGCGCGCCAGCGGCTCGAGGCGCTCGGGGCGCGCAAGGTGGGCGCGCTCGGCAGCCAGCAGGGCGATGTCGCTCTCGGCCTTCTCCAGGGCGCGCTCCTGCGCCTGCACGCGCGCCTCCAGACGCCGCGTGTCGTACTTGATGACGTAGAGCGCGAATGCCGATGCCAGCGTCGCCAGCATCAACACCCAGTTGATTCGGTGCAGCATCGGCCTTTCCCGGTCGCTGCCGTCATGTGTCGAGGCGTGGCATGCGCGGATCGCCGGCATCCTCGCTCCAGGCCGGTGCATCGGTGCGCACCGCCGACCTGAGCCTGGCCGAGCGCGCGCGCGGATTGGCAGCGACCTCCTTGTCCGTCGGGCTTACCGGGCGATGGTTAAGGAAGCGGAAACTCGGGCTCGGCCGTTTGCCCACCTGCGGCGGCAGGTGGCGCGAGCCCTGCTCCTCCGGCGCGGCGCGCTCGCGCAGGAAGTGCTTGACCAGCCGATCCTCCAGCGAATGGAAGGTGACGACGGCGAGGCGGCCGCCGGGCGCCAGCACCCGTTCCGCCGCCGACAGTCCCCGGGCCAGCTCGCCCAACTCGTCGTTGACGTAGATGCGCAGGGCCTGGAACGTGCGCGTCGCCGCGTGACGGCCGGCGATCTTCTCGCGGCCGAGCACCCGCGCGGCGAGCTGCGCCAGCTCCAGCGTGCGCGCAAACGGCTGCTGCAGGCGCCGGGCAACGATCGCGCGTGCGATCGGGCGGGCGCTGCGCTCCTCTCCCAGGTGGAACAGGATGTCGGCGAGCCGCGACTCCTCGGCGCTGTTGACGACGTCGGCCGCGGACGGCCCGCTTTGCGACATGCGCATGTCGAGCGGGCCATCGGCCTGGAACGAGAACCCGCGCCCCGGATCGTCGAGCTGCATGGAGGACACGCCGATGTCGAGCACGACCGCGTCGGCTGGCGCGAAGCCGGCTTCGGATGCAAGCCGGTCCAGCTCGCCGAAGCGGCCCTCAACGAGATGGAGGCGGCCGCGCTGACGCTCGGCCAGGCTCCGCCCGGCAGCGATCGCTGCGGGATCGCGGTCGATCGCCAGCAGGCGCGCGCCGGTGGCAGCGCTCAGTATGGCGTTGCTGTAGCCGCCGGCGCCGAACGTGCCGTCAATGCAGGTGTCGCTGCCCTGGAGTGCAAGTGCGCTCAGAACCTGGGGAAGAAGCACGGGAACATGGCGCTCGGTCCCTCTCGGGGCACCCTCGGCCGGACAGGCGCCTCGCGACACCATTATTCCCGTGCTCCCCCATCGCCGCCCCCATCCCCCTGACTGGAGCGGCTCCCCGCGCCGAACAGCTTGCGATGCTGGTGGACCTTGTCGCGGGCGCGCCGGCGGCGCTCCTCGAAGCGCGCGGGCTCCCACATCTGGAACTTGGTGCCGAGGCCGACGAAGGTGACCTGGGCCGAGAGGTTGGCGTGGGCGCGAAGCGGCTCAGGAAGCACGATGCGTCCATCCTGGTCGATGGCGACGATGTGCACGTCACCATAGAGCGCGACAGACAGCTCGTCGCGCTCGTCCGAATAGTCCGGCAGGCCATCGAGAAGCCCGTCGATCTTGCGCGCAAGGCTCTGGCCGCCAGCATCGAGCGCCGGAGCATCGAGCGAGGGGTAGCAGTAGATGCCGCCGGGCGCTCCCTGGGTGTAGCCGTCGCGCTCGAGCACGGCGCGGAAGGAAGCCGGCACCGAGACGCGGCCTTTGGCGTCGATCTTGTTCGTGAACGTGGAGACAAAGCGGTCCATCCCCTTCAATGAGCCTCGCCTGAACTCCAACCACACCGACGCCGGGCCGTCCTGCCTGCGGGTCGCCGCCCGCTTTTCGGGGGCTGTGGCGAGAGTTTCCTCCGTCCGGAACCCGCCCCCCAGCATGCAACGGCTTTATGGGATTACATGGGATGGTATGGGAGTCAACGGGAAATGAGGGCAAAACTGTGGGCAAGCGATCCCGCCGCATGCAAACCAGACGGTTCGCGCGGCGCAATTCCGCAACGCGATCGGGCGACGCCGACATCGCGGCGCGAGCCGTAAATGATTGCTTCTCATTGATGATCGGCACCCAAACGCCCACGCGCAGCGGCGCTTACGCGTAAAGCGCGTTTGGGGTGGAAGGGGCGGCTTCGTGCCGGAGACGCGCGCCAGCAGAAAATAGGGGCCGCCACCTGGGTGTGGCGTGGAGAACCGGCGGCGACCCCCGTCAAGGCCCACATGCGCGTGCGGGTACGCTGCGGGCCGACCTCAACAACACCTGAGCGACCAATCGGTTTCTTGGCCAAACGGCAAGACTGTCATTCCCTCAGTGCCAATATCGTCAGCCTGCCGCTCATTTGAACGGTTCCAGCCCAGATCAAGTTCCGCTCGGCCAAGGAACTAACCCCAGCCATGGACCCGGATAATTCAATGCTTGCGCGCGTGGCGGCCGCGCAGTTCCACAACGGACCGGGGTGGCCTATGTAGGCGGCCGACAGGAGGAGCCCGAACGCCATGCAGAGCCGCTGGAGCGATGCCGATGCCGGCCAGGCCATCGAGGTGCTCGGCGCTGCCGGCGCCAGCGAAGGGCTGGCGTTGCGCGTCTACACGACCCGGCTGCTGGGGAGCGAGCCGGCGCTCGTGCTGCACGGCGGCGGCAACACCTCTCTCAAGACCGAGATGGCCGACCTTCTGGGAGAACGGCACAGCGTGCTGTGCGTGAAAGGGTCAGGCCGCGACATGGCGACGATCGACCCGTCCGGCTTCTCGGGCGTCCGGCTCGGGCCGCTGCGCAGCTTGCGCGGCCGCGCCACCCTGGGCGACGACGACATGATGCGCGTGCAGCGCGCCTACCTGCTGGATCCCGCCGCGCCGAGCCCGTCAGTGGAGATGCTCCTGCATGCGTTTCTCCCGCACGCTTATGTCGATCACACCCACGCCAACGCCGTCTTGAGCCTGATCGATCAGCCGGACGGCATGGACCTCGCTCGCGAGGTCTACGGCGGGCGCATGGGCTGGGTGCCGTATCGCCGTCCCGGCTTCGGCCTCGCCAAGGTCGCCGCCGATGTCTTCGACACTGATCCCAAGGTCGAAGGATTGATCCTCGACAAGCACGGCCTCTTCACTTTCGGCGCCACGGCGCGCGAGGCGTACGAGCGCATGATCGAGATGGTGACGCTGGCGGAGGCCCGCTTGCAGCGCGGGCGCAAGCGCGCGTTCACCCCGCTCCCCCTGCCGCAGTCGGTCGCTTCCCACACGGATGTGGCGCCCATGGTGCGCGGCATTTGCGCGTTGAAGAATGATCGGGTGGAGGGCGCCTGGCGCCGCCTCGTGCTCGAGTTCCGCACCAGCGACGCCATTCGCACCTTCGTCGGCAGCGCCGAGATGGAGCGCCTGGCCCACGCCGGCGTCGTCACCCCCGACCACACCATCCGCACCAAGGGGTGGCCGTTGATCCTGCCGGCCCCCGACGCGGGAAGGCTCGCCGAATTCAAGCGCGATGCCGCCGCGGCCGCGGAGCGGTACATGGCGGACTATCACGCCTACTTCGCGCGCAACAACGCCCGTATCGGCGGCGGCCGCATTATGCTCGATCCGGCACCGCGCAGCGTGCTCGTGCCCGGACTGGGCTTGTTCGGACTGGGCCGCACCAAAGCGGATGCCGTCATCGCCGCCGACATCGCCGAATGCGCCATCGGCGTCATCGCCGACGCGGAGGCGACGGGCACGTACAGCTCCATCGGCGAAGCCGACATGTTCGATTGCGAGTATTGGCCGCCCGAGCAGGCCAAGCTCGCGCACGCCAGGGATCTTCCGCTCGCGGGGCAGATTGCGGCGATCACCGGCGCGGGCGGCGCCATCGGCGCGGCGACGGCACGCGCATTCGCGGCGGCGGGGGCCGAGGTGGCACTGCTCGACGTCAATTTCGATGCTGCCAGGGCCAAGGCGGAGGCGATCGGCCCCACGGCGCTCGCCATCGCCTGCGACGTGACGGACGCGGGCTCCGTGCGCGCCGCCTTCGATCGCATCGCGGAGACCTACGGCGGCGTCGACATCGTCGTATCGAATGCGGGCGCCGCCTGGCAGGGACGCATCGGCGAGGTCGACGAGGCCGTGCTGAGGCAGAGCTTCGAGCTGAACTTCTATGGCCATCAGCGCGTCGCCCAGGCGGCCGTGCGCCTGATGCTGGCGCAGGGCACCGGCGGTTGCCTGCTGTTCAACGTGTCCAAGCAGGCAGTCAACCCGGGCCCCAGCTTCGGCCCCTACGGCCTGCCCAAGGCGGCAACGCTCTTCCTCGTGCGGCAGTACGCGCTCGATTACGGTGCCGACGGCATCCGCGCCAACGCCGTCAACGCCGATCGCATCCGCTCCGGCCTGCTGACCGATGACTTCATCAAGTCGCGCTCCTCCGCGCGCGGCGTCAGCGAGAAGGAATACATGTCCGGCAACCTGCTTGGCCGCGAGGTCACCGCCGACGACGTTGCCCAGGCCTTCCTGCACCAGGCGCTGGCCCTCAAGACCACCGCCGACGTCACCACCGTCGACGGCGGCAACATCGCCGCCGCCTTGCGCTAGAATGAACGCCGATTTTACCACCTGAACCCCGAACGAGGCCACCCATGCC
>DATFCC010000390.1:0-7022 GCA_035253505.1 Hyphomicrobiaceae bacterium | reverse complement strand
ATGGTGTCGACGGAGACCGCATCCTCGTCGCGAGGGCCGAAGTTCCAGGCGTCCTGGAAGAGCCTCTCCCCACCGCAGAGGCGTTGCGCCAGTACAAGATAGCCCGACAGCGGCTCCAGCACGTGCTGCCACGGGCGGATGGCGGACGGGTTGCGGATGCCCGCGGAGCCGCCGGCGACAACCGCGCGCATCACGTCGGGGATGAGACGGTCCCTGGCCCAGTCGCCGCCGCCGATGACATTGCCCGCCCGTGCCGATGCCAAGGCCACGGCTGGTCTCGCACCGCGCGGTGCCGCAAGGAAGGAGCGGCGGTAAGCCGATGCGACCAGCTCCGTGCACCCCTTGCTGCTGCTGTAGGGGTCGTGCCCGCCCATCGGATCGGTCTCGCGGCACCCCCTATGCCATTCCGGGTTCTCGTAGCATTTGTCGCTCGTCACCACGACGACGGCACGGACGTGGCGGCAGGCACGCACGCTCTCGAGCACGCTGACCGTGCCCATCACGTTGGTCATGTAGGTATCGAAGGGGTCCTCGTAGGACAACCGGACGATGGGCTGCGCGGCGAGGTGGAACACGATTTCGGGCTCTGAGGCCGCGAATGCCTCCTCGAGCCGTGCGCGGTCGAGGATGTTGCCCGTGATCGATTGCACGCAGCCGGCGACACGGGCGAGGTCGAACAGTGACGGGTTGGTCGGCGGCGGCAGGGCGTAACCCGTCGTGCGCGCGCCCAGTGCGTGCAGCCACAGGCAGAGCCAGCCGCCCTTGAAGCCGGTGTGCCCCGTGACGAGGACGCGCTTGCCGCGCCAAAAACCGGCGTCGATCACGGGCTGCTCCGGTATCGTTGCGCTTCGGCCGGCCCGCGCAGGAGCTGTCTCGCCTTTTGCACGGCGAGGCAGAATGCCAGGCCAAGGCCTGCATACATGTAGAGGATGAGATCTACGCTGGTCCACAGGGACGCCCATGCGGCCAGGGCAGGAGTGAGCGCGAGGGCAAAAAGGCCGGCAATGATCAACGCCGCGCTGCGCACCGGCAGCGCAGCGATGCCCGAGGCGACGCCGGCGAACACGGCGAGCAGGACCCATTGCAGCAACGCGAGCAGGACAGCGCGTTTCGAGGCCTTCCGCATCTGCAGATCGGCGGCGGCATAGAGGGTTTGCGCGATGCGCAAGGGCTTGTAGATCAGGTAGAGCTCGAGGGACTGCCGGGGAAAGGCCCACACCACCTCGAAGTAGGCCTTTCGCAGGGCGGCCTCATAGTCGGGGCCGTACAAGCCCGCGTGCACCTCTCCGGTCGTCAGACCCTTCCCCAGGGCATGCGCCCACCACACGCAATGGCCATTGCGGTCTTCCTTCGCGCGATTGAGGCCTTCGGGGATGTACTTCGTGCAGTCATAGGCCAGGCGAAGCGATCCGTAGGGCCATTCCGGGTGCAGAGTGAAGCTGATGAAGGCGCGGTGCCAGAACAGCCCGCCGATGCGTCCTGACTTGAGGTAGGAGGGCACGCAGGCGACGAGCAGCAGCAGGGACGCGAGGAACGCGACAAGCGCGCAGCCCGCCTGGCGGCCGATCCGTCGGCGAGTGTCAAGGTCCTCGCGGTTTCCCCAAACCCGGTAGGCGACGGCCCCCACAACGGGCAGGAGCAGATAGGCGCTGGCGCTGCGTACCAGCAGGACCAGTGCGAGCATCGCCGCCTGCGTGCAAAGCAGAAGGATATGTGCGCGCGGCCGCCGGTCGTCGTGATGACCGGGGCTGCCCGCGAGCTCCAGGACCAGGTGGATCGTGGGCAGCACGCCCAGCACGCCGAAATACCTGTTGCCCCCGATGGGCACCTGGTCGGCGATCCTCTGATCGGCTGCAAGCGGGCCAATCAGCATCAGGCTGAGGGCGGCGAATTGCACGGGAACGGCCAGGAGCCGCTCGTCCCTGAAGCGCGCGATGAAGGCCGCAACCGAAGCGCCCATCAAAAGCAGGAAGCAGTACGGCAGCGCGTCGATGCGCGGCCCGAAGAGCCGCATGGCAAACGTGGTGAAGATCAACTGCCCCACGCCCGTGCCGTCCGTCGTGGGCAGCGCTTCGCCGCGTGGAATGTCACCGCGCGCGATGAGCGCTACGGCTTTGGCAACGCTCTCCGGGCTCACGCCTTCGCGCTGAAGGGCGCCGCGGTAGGCGGCCTGGACGTTGCCGTCCACCAGCCCCAGCGGTGTGCCATAGACGATGTTGGAGATGGCCACCGGAAAGGCGAGGTCGTACTCGGCCGCCCACTTCGCCGGCCGGTGGCCGACGGCGGCGATGGCACCGAGCGCATAGATGACGAAGCTCATGGCCGCCAGCGCCCTGAGCGCCTGCGCCCGGTTGATGCGGTCCATGCTCAGCACGGAGCCCGATCCGGGAGAAGAGCGCAGCCTTTGGCGGACGGCCCCATGTCACAAACCAATTCGCTCCAGCGGCAGCACCAGGCGTTTGCAGGGAGACCAACTAGAGTTCGCCCCGCTGGGGTGTCAAGGAGCGCTCGTTGACACTTCCCCGGGAACGGTGCTGGAGGCAGATCTCTTTCGCATCGGGCGAGGTTCTATACACTGGGAACGAGATAGAGGAGCTGTTCCATGCGGCGGGTGGTGGTGGTGGTCCTCGATGGCATGCGGCGCGACCTGCTCGATGAGGAGCGCACGCCGGCATTGGCGAAGTTCAAGCGTCGTGCGCAGGTGTTCGAATCCCACCGCTCGATGTTTCCGTCGGCGACGCGCGTGGTGTCGGCATCGTTCGCAACCGGGTGCACGCCCGCGCGGCACGAGCTGCAGGGCAACTCGCTGGCGCTCCTCGAGAACGGCCGCCTCGTCCATCACGATGCCGGCCGCCCCGACTTCCTGCAGCACAAGCGAAGCGTCACCGGCCGCTCGCTGGCCGTGCCGACGATGGCCGAGCGGCTGGCGCCCCACGGAGGCATGGTCCTCTTCTCCAACGTCTCGCCGGGCGCGGCCTATGCGCACGACCCCGACGGCTTCGGCCATGTCTATCACCGCGCCGGATCATTTGCTCCCGGGCGCCGGCGCCTCGAGGGCGCGCAGGCCCTGCAAATCGGCCAGGACGCGGCGGGCGAGGCAGAGATGGCCAGCCGCTTCATCGATGAGGTGCTGTTCGAGCGCAAGCCGCCGCTGGCGATATTGTGGATGAGCGAGCCCGACGCCACGCAGCACGCGCGCCCGTTGGGATCGCCGGAACACCTGGCCGTGCTCCGCCAGGCCGACGCCAATGCGGCGCGCGTTTTCGCCGCCGTCGATCGGCTGCGCGACGAGGGCGAGGACGTTCTGCTTGTTGCCTGCTCGGACCACGGTCACCAGACCGTGTCGCGGGTGGTCGATGTGGAGGGCGAGCTGGTGGCCGCCGGCCTCAAGGCGAGCCGGGAATCGCAAGACGTGGTGACGCCGAGCAGCGGCACCTCCTCCCTCGTCTATGTCCATCCCGACCATGGCGGCAAGGTGCAAGCCATCGGCGCCTTCCTGGCGACGCGGGATTGGGTCGATCGCGTGGTACCGGCGGACGAGCTCGGCTCGATTGGCCAGGCGCCGCGCCACGGCCTCGCCTATGCGGTCGCGCTCAAGTCCGACGAGGAGAGCAATCCGTTCGGAATTCCCGGCCGGAGCTGCGAGGCGAAGCCCGCAGAGGGAAAGGATGCACATCTCGGCTGCGGGCAGCACGGCGGCCTGGCTCGTTACGAGCAGATGCCGTTCCTGATGATCAATGGTCCGGGCTTTGCGGCCGGCACGGTCTCGACGGCACCGACCTCGCCCATCGACATCGCCCCGAGCGTGCTGCTCCATCTGCAGGTCGAGGCGGACGGCATGGACGGCAGAAGGCTGCAGGCCGGACGCTAGGCAAACGGAGCTCGGCTTCGACAGGTCTAGGCACCGCCGACGATCGCGCGCAGGCCCTCGCGATAGGTGGGGTAGGCGAGCGTCACGCCCAGTGCGCTCCTGATGCGCGCATTGCTGATCCGCTTGCTCTCCGCCCAGAAGCTCGCGGCCATGCCGGTGAGGCCGGCCTCCTCGAAGGGAATGTCGGGCGGCACGGGCACCCCGATCAGGCCGGCGCCGCAGGCGATGACGTCCTGCGGTGGCGCCGGCTCGTCGTCGGCGACGTTGTAGAGCTGGTGGCCGGTCGGCCTATCGATGGCCGCCGCAAGCACGGCGGCGATATCGTCCACATGGATGCGGTTGAACACCTGGCCGGCCTTGATGATGCGCCGTGCGGTGCCGGCGCGCAGGTTGTCGATCACGCTGCGTCCGGGCCCGTAGATTCCGGCAAGGCGGAAAATCTCGACCCGGCGACCGCTGTCGGCGGCGAAGTCGAGCCAGGCCTTCTCGGCCAGCACGCGCCGCAGGCTGCGCTCGGACGTGGGGTTCGTGGGGCGCGCCTCGTCGACCCACTCGCCATGGCAGTCGCCATACACTCCCACCGTCGACAGATAGCCGACCCAGGCGAGGTCCGTCAGGCCCGCCAGCTCCGAGCGGAAATGCCTCAGGACTGCGTCGCCCTCGAGATCGGGCGGGATGCTGACGAGCACGTGCGTGGAGCCGTGGAGCAGATCCCGCACCTCCGCCGCCGCGCTGTCCCCCCGGTAGACGGCGAGGCGGGCGCCGAGCGGAGCCTCGCCGTCGGCGGGGCTGGTTCGCGTGCCCGCCAGCGAGACGACGCGAGCGCTGAGCCGACGTGCAAGCGCTTCCGCGGAATACCCATAGCCGAAGCAGAAGAGTCGCATCAGGCATCCCCCTTGCGGTTTCGCCTGCGCGTTGCCGGATTCGAGCTAAGCGGCCTTGCCCGCAACCGGCTCCTCCTCGATGGTCCGCTGGACGAGATTGTCGGCTACGATCGGGGTCTCGAAGTAGGTAATGCTGATCTCGTCCTCGCTGCCGTAAAGATCGTTGATCATGCGGCGCCACTCATCGCCATGGGCACGTTTGGCGGCAGCCAGGCTCTTCCACAGGTAGACGCCGCCGCCGAGACGCTTCTCCTCTTCGTAGAGATAGCACTTGCGGATGCAGTCGGGATTGGCGCGCCAGATCGCGGACGTCCGGCGGTAGATGGCGACGACCTCCGCGCGCGTCATGCCGGGCCTGAGCTTGAAGGTGACGACTTCGGATATCATGGGAACAACTCCTCGCCGACCGATCAGGCGATTGTCGGCCGGAAGCCGGCTGCTGGCAATCGCCGTGGTGCTCGGGTGTCGGGCGTCAGACGGCGGCCCACTCGGCCAGCACGTCGGCATCCGTCTCGCGCTCCATCCGTCGCCGGGCTTCGACACGCGCCCGGCCGTCGGCCAGCTTGCGGAGCGCCCACACCGCCATGGCCCTCACGAGAGGCGATGGGTCGTCGAGCAGGCGCTCGACGATAGGCACGAGGCTCGGATCGCCCGAGTTGCCGGCGGCGATCAGCGCATTGCGCACGACGCGGTCGCGTCCGGTCCGCTTCACGGGCGTGCCGGCGAAGCGCTGGCGGAAAGCGGAATCGTCGAGCGTCAGCAACTCGGCGAGCGGCGGGGAATCCGAGGCCGGCAGCGCCTGCAGCTTGGTGAGATGCGCAGCCTCGGCAAACTTGTTCCATGGGCACACCGCCAGGCAGTCGTCGCAGCCGAAGACCCTGTTGCCGATGGGCTCGCGGAACTCGGCGGGGATATGGCCCTTGTGCTCGATGGTGAGGTAGGCGATGCAGCGGCGCGCGTCGAGCTGATAGGGGGCCGGGAACGCCTGGGTCGGGCAAGCGTCGATGCAGCGCCGGCAGGTGCCGCAATGGTCGGCTTCCGGCGGGTCGGGCTCCAGCTCGGCCTCGGTCAGGATGGCGCCGAGGAACAGCCAGGAGCCGAAGTCCCGCGACACCAGGTTGGTGTGCTTGCCCTGCCAGCCGAGCCCGGCTGCCTCGCCGAGCGGCTTCTCCATCAGGGGCGCGGTGTCGACGAAGATCTTGACCTCTGCGCCGCTGGCGGCGGCAAGGCTGCCGGCGACCCGCTTGAGGCCCGAGCGGACGACGTCATGGTAGTCCTTGCACTGGGCGTAACAGGAGATGGCACCGCGCCCTGGCTGGGACAGGATCGTCAGAGGATCGGACTTGGGGGCGTAGTTCATGCCCAGCATGATGATGGACCGGGTCTGCGGCCACATGCTGTTGGGATGACGCCGTCGTTCGGCCGTGCTCGCCATCCATTCCATGTCGCCATGCCGGCCGTTCTCCAGGAACTCGGAGAGGCGCTGGCTCGTGCGCGTGTCGAGCGCTGCCGGTGTGGTCACGCGGGCGGCGTCGAAGCCCGCGGCGCGTGCTTCTGCCAGGATCAGGTCTTTGAGGCTGTTCGTCATGGAATGGGCAACAACGGCGGGGGTAGACGCGGTTTCGGCGGCTAGACCATAGCGATGCACGCCAGCCACAACCAGTGCAGAATTGCGCCAGCGGGTCGGCATCCGCTTGAGGCTCCCGACGGTCGCGCGTAGAGGCCACCGTTGATCGCAGCGCGGCAGGCCGGCGCGTGCAAGTCCCTGTTCGCGATGCTTCATCGCTGCTAGTCACTGCCCGCCATCCAACGATCCACCTGCCCCCTGGAATGCGCCGATGAACACCTGGCACGTGATCCTGCTCGGGCTGCTCGAAGGACTGACCGAGTTCCTGCCCGTCTCGTCGACAGGGCATCTTCTGCTCGCCGGCCATTTCCTCGGTTTCCAGTCACCCGGCAAGACCTTCGAGGTGCTGATTCAGCTCGGATCGATCCTGGCCGTCCTGACCGTCTACTTCGCCAAGCTGCTTCATCTTGCGCGGGATCTGCCGAGCGACCCGCGCGCCCGCCGGTTCGTCCTTGCGGTTCTGATCGCGTTCTTGCCGGCGGCCGTGATCGGCGCCGCGGCTCACAAGTACATCAAGGAAATTTTCTTCGAGTCGCCACTGCTCGTATGCACGACGCTGATCCTCGGCGGGATCGTGCTGCTGCATGTGGACAAGCTGCGGCTCGAGCCGCGCTATCACGATGCCATGGACTTTCCGCTT
>DATFCC010000389.1:0-5089 GCA_035253505.1 Hyphomicrobiaceae bacterium | reverse complement strand
CAGTGACGGGCGCGTCAACAGCCCGCGCTTCGGCCGCGGATGCCTGGGGCCCGCCGCTTCGTAGTAGGAATTGAAGCAGTAGGCGAAGCGCTCATCCAGCGTCCGGTATCCCGCGAGGTGGGGCTTCAAGACGAACGTCTCAAAGAACCAGGTCGTGTGTGCGAGGTGCCATTTGGTGGGGCTTGCGTCGTCCATCGGTTGGACGACCTGATCTTCCGCGCTCAGAGGTTCCGCGAGGGCCAGGGAGAGGCGGCGCGTGTCCCGTAGACTGCGCGCCAGTGCCGATGGGCTTGCGGCATCGGCCTCATGCATCGTGGCTGTCGCGCTCAAACTGCCCTCCTTGCGGTTGGCCGAGTATCGTTTGCGAACTCGCCGAGACTGCCAGCGGTTCCAGGACCGATTTCTATTTCGGCAGCAAGGAGACACTGCCTCGTTCACCACATGCACGCCAATGGCGTTCGAAGATGGCATTGATAGGCCGCAGGCATGGCAGCGTCGACACGAAACAGCAACTTGACGACGGCCTGCTGACACGCCGGCGTCAGGAGGAGGCTCGACACCCGCGGGCAGGCGCCTCGCTTCCTGTCGGCGGGCATCCGCTATGCGTGCCGCGCGATACAGCGATCACATCGCGGTGAGCCTGCCGCAAGCTTCTACGGCCGAGCAAAGGGTTGTAACGTCGCGCCGAATTCAGTTCGATCCGCCTTCCCCGCTTCTTCTCCTTCCAGCGACATGAGGACCAGCGACGTGCCACGTCTGTTCACGCCCCTTGCCATCGGCCCCATCGAGATACCCAACCGGATCGCCGTGGCCCCCATGTGCCAGTACTCGGCCAGCGACGGCAGCGCCAGCGATTGGCATCTCCAGCACCTGATGCAGTTCGCGATCAGCCGCGCGGGCATGGTGGTGCTGGAGGCCACCGCCGTGGAGCGCGCCGGCCGCATCTCGCACGGCTGCCTCGGCCTCTACTCGGACGCCAATGAGGCAGCGCTTGCGCGCGCGCTGGACGCCGCGCGGCGTATCGCCGCCCCCGGCACGTGCTTCGCCATCCAGCTCGCGCACGCCGGCCGCAAGGCATCGTGCCAGGCGCCTTTCCAGGGCGGCAAGCCGCTGTCGCGCGGCGAAGATCCGTGGACGGTATCTGCGCCGTCGGCCATTCCCTTCGCCGACGGCTGGGCGATGCCCGAGGCGCTTGACGGACGCGGGTTGGAGCGCGTCATCGGTTCCTTCCGGCAGGCGGCTGAACGGTCGGTCCGGCTGGGCTTCGGTGCGATCGAGCTGCATGCCGCCCACGGCTACCTGCTGCACGAGTTCCTGTCGCCACTCTCCAACAAGCGGACGGATGGGTATGGCGGCAGCGCCGCGAACCGCATGCGCTTTCCGCTCGAGGTGGCGCGCGCCGTGCGCGCCGTCGTGCCGGCCACGATTGCCCTCGGTGCGCGCATCACCGGCAGCGATTGGGTCGAGGGTGGGCTGGTGGTCGAGGACGCGGTGGCCTTCGCGACGGCCCTCAAGGAGGCCGGGTTGGATTTCGTGTGCGTTTCGAGCGGCGGCAACGCGGCGAACGCCAAGATCCCGCTTGCGCCCGGCTACCAGGTGCCGCTCGCGTCGAAGGTGAGGGCGGGATCGGGCCTCGTCACCCGTGCCGTCGGGCTGATCGCCGCGCCCGAGCAGGCCGATGCCGTGGTGGCGGAGGGACACGCCGACTTCGTGGCGCTCGCGCGGGCATTTCTCGACGATCCGCGCTGGGTGTGGCACGCGGCCGAGCGCCTGGGTGCCGAGGTTACGTATCCGCCGCAATACAATCGCGTTGCGCGCGCCACCTGGCCGGGTGCCGCCCTGGTGCGTCCTTCGGCCTGAGTGAAATCAAGGGACGCGCGGGCGCCCGCAGGCTGACGCCCGATTGGCTTCGTTCGGCAGCGCTACACCCACGGGCGTTGCGTCTGCGACCGTGCCTCGAAGGCTTGGATGGCACCTTCGTGCTGAAGGGTGAGGCCGATGTCGTCGAGGCCGTTCACCAGGCAATGCTTGCGGAACGGGTCGATCTCGAACTTGTCGATCTTGCCGTCGGGACCGAGCACCGTCTGGGCCGGCAGATCGATGGTGATCTCGGCGCCCGGCAGCTCCAGCAGGAAGCGCAACAGCTCGTTCACCCGGGCCACCGGCAGGGTGATGGGCAGAATGCCGTTCTTGAAGGTGTTGTTGAAGAAGATGTCGGCGAACGACGGCGCGATGACCGAGCGAATGCCGAAATCCAGCAGCGCCCACGGCGCATGCTCCCGGCTCGACCCGCAGCCGAAGTTCTCGCCGGCGACCATGATGGTGGCCTTGCGGAACGGCTCTTTATTGAGGATGAACTCGGGGTCCTCACGGCCGGCGGAATCGTAACGCATCTCGGCGAAAAGGGCCTTGCCGAGCCCCGTGCGCTTGATGGTTTTCAAGTAGTTCTTCGGGATGATCCGGTCGGTGTCGACGTGGGTCATGTTGATGGGGACGGCGACGCCCGTCAGCTTGGTGAATTTGTCCATTGCCGGGTCTTCCAAGATCGATCCGATGTTGCAGCCAAATTCCAGAAATGCCGGGCAAAGGTCAAGGGCCGATCGGCGTATGCGCGCCATGTGGACCTGTGGTTCCGTGCGACCTTGCCATCGGCGGGTCCCTGCGGCACATCCCGCGTATCCGCAGGGCAGTGGCCCGGCTGCAAGGAAGATGGCTTTGGACGTCTCGGACACGAAGGCGGCATCGATCGCAACGGGCACCATATGACGGGCCGGGCGAAGGCGCCGCGCGGCTATCGCATCGGCATCGATGTCGGCGGCACATTCACCAAGGCCGTAGTGATCGACAATGCAACGCGTGAGGTGGTCGGCCGCCACGCCGTGCTGACGACCCACGACCATGCGAGCGGCGTGGCGGCGGGCGTGGTCGAGGTGTTCCGGAGGGTCCTGGACGAGTCGCGCATTGCACCGGGCGAGGTGGTGTTTCTTGCGCACAGCACGACCCAGGCGACCAATGCGCTGCTCGAAGGCGACGTCGCAGCCGTCGGGGTGGTGGGCCTCGCCGGGTCGGCTGCTGCCCACCTTGCCCGTGGCCAGGCGCATGTGCCCTCGATCGAGCTTGGGCCCGGGCGAAGCCTCGCGACCCACAACCGGTTCCTCGTCACCGATGGCATCGGCGAGGCGCGCGTGCGGGAGGCGATCGCGGGCCTGGTCGCGGAGGGCGCCCAGGTGCTGGTGGCGTCGGCGGCCTTCGGCGTCGACAATACGGGCACCGAGGAACTCGTGCGCAAGCTGGGTGCGGAGGCCGGCCTGCTCACCACGTGCGGACACGAGATCACCCGTCTTTACGGCCTCGCCACGCGGACGCGAACGGCCGTGATCAATGCCTCGATCCTTCCGCGCATGATCGCCACGGCCGCCATGACCGAGGCCAGCGTGCGGGACGCCGGCATCGTTGCACCCCTGATGATCATGCGCGGCGATGGCGGCGTCATGGACATCCGCGAGATGCGGCGTCGCCCGGTCATGACGATGTTGTCGGGGCCGGCTGCGAGCGTCGCCGGTGCCCTGATGCATCTGCGCGTCGCCGACGGCCTCTACTTCGAGGTGGGCGGCACCTCCACCAACATCGGCGTCATCCGCAACGGCCGGCCGACGGTGGCGTATGCGCGCGTCGGCGGTCACGAGACCTATGTCAGCTCGCTGGACGTGCGCGTGGTCGGCATCGCCGGGGGCAGCTTGGTGCGGGCGAACCCGGCGGGGGCGCTGGACGTCGGCCCGCGAAGTGCGCACATCGCCGGGCTGCCCTACGCCGCCTTCGCGGACGAAAGTGCGATCATCGATCCGCAGATCGAGCTGTTCGAGCCCAAACCAGGGGACGGAGAGGACTACGTTGCGGTCCGCACCGCCAACGGCAGCCGTTTCGCCCTCACGGTAACCTGCGCGGCCAATGTGCTTGGCCACACGAAGCCTGGAATGCATGCGCACGGACGCCCGGCTGCGGCACGGCGGGCGTTCGAGGCGCTGGCGCAATTCCTCGGTATCGGCGTCGATGACGCGGCAGGCCGCGTGCTGGCCGCCGCGGGCGGCAAGCTGGCCCCCGTCGTGCAGGCCCTGATCGAGGAGTACGACCTCGACGACGACCAGCGCCTGCTGATCGGAGAAGGCGGTGGCGCCGGCTCGCTCATCCCCTACCTGGCGGAGCGGATGGGGCTGAAGTTCGAGATCTCGAGGGATGCGGAGGTCATCTCCTCGATCGGTGCGGCGCTGGCGCTGGTCCGCGACGTGGTCGAACGCGTCATCCCGCACCCCACGCCGGACGACCTGGTGGCGATTCGCCGGGAGGCGCTGGAGGCGGTCGTTCGGGTCGGTGCGGAGGCAGGGAGCGTCGATGTTACGGTCGAGGTCGACCAGCAGACCCACCGCGTGCGCGCAATCGCCATGGGCGCCGTGGCCATGCACGCGAGGGAGGACGGCGGCTCCATCACCGAACGCGAGGCGCGCGCCATTGCCGCCAGGTCGATCGGGATCGCGCCTGCGGCACTGAGCCTCGTGGCGGACACCTCCGGCCTGCGGGTGTACCAGGCCGGCGAAGGATTGGAAGCGGTTCGCGCGATTGACGGCGAAGGGGCGATCCGCATGCAGCGCAGCCGCGCGCTGGCGCGTCTCACCTCAGCCCGCGGCGCTGCCGGCACCATTGAAGAGTTGTGGCGGGCAACCTCCCCTGGCGAGGGGCACGGCCCGGCCCCGGGCCTCTTCCTCCTTCATGGGCATCACGTCGTCGACCTGTCGGGGGTGGAAAGCCTTGCGCAGGCGCAGGCGCTCGCAGCCAGCGAGCTGGCTGACACCGAGCCGGACGCGGCCGTCGCCCTTGTCGTCATCGCCGGCTCCGGCTGAAGGCGGTGCGTGGCGACGCGCCTTCAGACGTCCTTGCTGATGAGCTTGACAATGCTGCTGATATCGAGATCGCCGTGCCCGTTGGCGACGTGCATGGCGAACGCCGCGGTGGCCGCCGCACCGAGAGGCGTGGACGTCTCGGCCATCTGTGCCGCCGCCTGCGACAGCCGCAGGTCCTTCAGCATCAGCTTGGC
>DATFCC010000388.1:0-6317 GCA_035253505.1 Hyphomicrobiaceae bacterium | reverse complement strand
ATCGGCTCGGCACCCCGGCGCCGCCCGGCCTGCGCCACGCGCTCGCCGTCCTTCGTATACTTGTACATCGACACCACGTTCCAGCGCGCGTCGGCGCCGTTGTTCTGATAGCCGAGCGCCGTGAACACGAACGAGCCGATCGGCCGCTCCGGGTCGTTGATCGTCACCGGCCCCTCGTACACCGGCAGATAGCCCTGCCTGATGTAGAGACGCTGCGTCTTGCGGCTGATGAACACCGACACGGGCGAGGTCTTGCGGTTTGCTTCCTCGGCCGCCTCGACCGCGGCATCGCGGGCCGCTTCCGCAGCCTTGAGGTCATCGGCGGCGCGCGCGGCGGCATCGGTTCTCGCCTGCGCCTGCTGTCTCGCCGTCTCGAGCTGCCCCTGGGCCTCACCGACGCGGGCGGCGGCCTTGTCCTTCGCCAGGGTTGCGACCTCGATCTTCTTGGCCGCCTCGGGCGTGGTGTCGGCGGCGGCGGCCTCCAGCGCGCGCTCTGCCGCCTTGAGCTGCTCGTCGGCCTTGCCGACGGCCGCTTCGGCCGAGCGCACCGCCTTGATCGCCGGCGCCGCTTCGGCCGCCCGGCGATTGGCCAGCGCCTTGGCCTCCGCGGCCTGCCTGGTCGCAGCGGCGGCGTCGGATGCCTTCGTCTCGGCGATCGACTTCAGGATCTGCATGTAGCGCGGCGAGCCCGGCATCGGCGTGGCTTCAGGCATCGCGGCAGGCCGGCCCATGCGGATCGGCGGCCCGCGGTCGCTTCCCGTCGCGCGGCCCGCCGGGGGGATGTTGAGGGCGAGTTCCATGCGCGCCGGATTCGGCTTGAACAGGTTGGGATGCTCGATGGCGAGCGGAGCGATGTCGTCGCGCACGATGACCACGCGCAGGCCGATGTCGGTCAGCGAGAACAGGTGCTGGGCGAAGGCCATGGGCAGCCGCACGCAGCCGTGCGAGGCAGGCACGCCCGGCAGGGCGCCGGCATGCAGCGCAATCCCCGTCCAGGTTATCCGCTGCATGAACGGCATGTTGCCGTCCTCGTACACATTCGACTGATGCACCTCTCTCTTCTGCACGACGCTGAAGATGCCGGGCGGCGTCTCATAGCCCGTCGCGCCGCTGGAGATGGGCGACTGCATCATGCGGCCCTCGGCATTGTAGATCGTCACGCGCTGGTCGGAGATCGACACCACCGCCAGCAGCGGCGCGCCCGGAGGGGGCGTCACCTCGCGCCGGCCCTCGCGACCGCGGGGACCGACGGCCTCTGCCGTGCCCGCCGCGTCGATGAGACCGAGCGCGGCGACCGCCAGGACAGGAAAGCACCGGCGCCAGCCAGTTGAAATCATCATGCGCATCGAACCGTGAACTCCTGACGTGCCGCTCATTTAGGATGTGGACCATCAGCACCGCATTCTCGCCGGTGCCGCCTAAGCGATCGTTGACCTACAGGCCCCGCGCGACGCGGAACCCGGCATTCTCCATCCGCACCCCTGGCGCCGTCGCGTACCGGTAGGCGGAACGCAGCAGGCGTGGGTAGTAGTTCCAGGCGCCGCCGCGCAGGATGCGCAGGCTGCAGTTCGCCGCCTTCACCGGGGAGCCGTCGACCGGCGCCCCCTCGTAGCTGTCCTTGTAGCAGTCCTCCACCCATTCCCACACATTGCCGTGCATGTCGTGCAGGCCGAAGGCGTTTCGGGGTAGCGAGCCGACGTCTAGGGTCTTCTGCCGATACACGCCTTGCGGGCTCCTGTTGTAGGTGAAGTTGGCGTCGTAGTTGGCCTGCTTGTAGTTGATGGTCATGCCGGTCGAGAACGGCAGGCTCGGTTCCGTGATCCTGGTCAGCGCGCGCGCCGCGTACTCCCATTCCGCTTCCGTCGGCAGCCGGTAGGGCTTGCCCGTCTTCCTGGCAAGCCAGCCCACGAACTCCTTGGCGTCGTCCCAGGAAACGTTGATGACCGGCCGCTTGCCGCGGCCCCACGTCTCGTCGCTCGGCTTGTGGGCGCAGCCGCCCTCGGCGCTGCATGCATCCCATTGCGCAAAGGTCACCTCGAACTTGCCGAGCGCGAAGGGCTGCGCGAACGTCACCTTGTGCTGCGGCCCCTCGTCCTTGCCCCGGCCCTTCTCGCTGTCGGGGGAGCCCATCAGGAACTCGCCCGCCGGCACGATCACCATTTCGGGGCAAACGGGACAGTCGCGGAGCACGCGCGACTGTGAAGCCGCCTCCCGCGCCTCCGGCCGGCGCTGCGCCTCGGCATGCCCAACCAGAAGGAGCAAGAATATCAGAGCGATAGGCCCTTTCACCGACATCCTCCCCGTACCTTCGCACTCACTATAGTCGGCCTCGATGCACAGACAATGTGGAGGCGTGGCGACAAATCCGCGAGAGGGCGCAGGGACGCGGCACGGCCGCCTGCCGGACGGCCCGGGCTACTCCACCACCACGGTCAGCCGCATGGAGGGATGGATGGCGCAGAATGCCTCGAAGGTGCCGGTCGCCGGGAACCGGATGGTGACGGCTTCCTGCGGTTCCTGCGCGCCCGAATTGTAGTCGAAGCGGGGATCGTAGATGCGCACGTTGTGGATGCGGCTGTCGTCGTTGAGGATCGTCAACGGCTGATCGGCACTGATGCGCACATGGTGGGGGGAGAACAGCTTGTTGGCCTGCCTGATGACGGTCGCATGCGTCGGAAGGGACCGGCGCACCGGCTCTGGCGCGTGGACCCAGGCCTCGCGCGAAGGCTCAGGCGGCGTCTCGCTCGACAGCGATTCCAGGAACGCCACGAGATCGGCCCGGTCCCCGTCGGACAGTCTGATCGTATCGGGCAGGTCCTTGGCCCGCGTCGGCCGCGCGATGCCGCCCATCTCGTAGATCCGCACCACATCGTCGAGCGTCCCCACCGACCCGTCGTGCATGTAGGGCGCCGTCCAGGCCAGCTCGCGCAGCGTCGGCACCTTGAAGGCATGGTCGGCTGCCGCGAGGCCGATCTCGGGGCCGCGGCCCTTGTCCTCGCTGGGCAGCCCGATGTCGTAGAAATTGTGATCCGTGAAGGCGAAGCCCTTGTGGCAGTTGATGCACTGCCCCTTGCCGGCGAAGATCTCGAACCCGCGGGCTTCCGACGCGGTCAGCGCCGCCGCGTCGCCCGCCACCCACTTGTCGAAGCGCGTCGGCGGTGACACGAGCGTGCGCTCGTAGGCCGCCAGCGCCTGGGCGATGGTGCGTGGTGAAATCTGCGGATCGGCGGCCGGGAAGGCTTCGCCAAACGCCTGCACGTAGCTGGCGTGGCGCGAGAAGCGGTCGACGGCGTTGTCGAGCGAGGACCCCATCTCGTCGGGGTGCTCGACGGGAAAGCGAATCTGCGCCTCGAGGCTGACGGCGCGCCCGTCCCAGAACAGCAGCGGGCTCCAGGCGACGTTCCACAGGGATGGCGTGTGGCGCACCAGCCGCCGGCCGCTGACACCTTTGCTTGTTGGCTCTCCGTCGGTGAACGAGAGCTTGGGATCGTGGCAGGTCGCGCAGGCAATGGTCCCGGTGGCGGAGAGCTCCGGATCGGAGAAAATGCGCTTGCCCAGCGCGATCTTGGCCGGCGTCTGCGGATTGCCGAGCGGGATCGGCACGTGGTCAGGCCGGGCAAAGCTCGCCTTCAGCGCGGCCAGCCGGTCCGCCGGCATCTGCGCCCGCGCATCGTCACGGGCCGGCCCCAAGGCCGAAACAGCAATCGCCGCGAAGCCGCACGCCAGCCCGAACGCGAATCCAGACAAGCCGGCAGGCATGCCGCGTCTGCATGCCATCGACAGGGAACGGCAGAAACCTTCCGCGTGCCCGCGCATCAGTACCTCGACGCGTGCAGTTCGACATCCGAAACCAGCGCCGACAGCTCGCCGGGCTGCAGAATGGGCGCTGCGGGCGGCATCGGGGCGGGCCACGCGGCCTTGAGCTTCGCCAGGGCTGCCCGCATGCGCGCAAGCGCATCGGCGTCGGCCTTGGCAAGCTCCGGCGCCGCCGCCTCGAGCATCCGCTCCGCCTCCAGCACGAAACCCCGGCCGTCCTGGTACTCGACCGGCTTGGCGAAGCGCCCGTCCTCGATGGAGGCCTCGTACTCGCTGAGCGCGACCTTCAGCACCTCGCCTGCGGTACGGGCCGTGAATCCGAGCAAAGGTTTCATGAAGCGTTTGGCGACGTCGAGCGCCGCGTCCATGCGCTGCAACGCCACCTTCAACGCCTGCTCGTAGGCGCCCTTGCGCTTCGCCTTCACCGCCTGCGCCAGCGCCTGCAGCTCGCGCCGGAACGGACGCATCCCGTGGAGCTGGATGTACTTCTCCATCAGTCCATAGAGCTCTTCCGTGGGATGCAGGAAATGCGGCAGCGCCTCGTCCCACAACCCCAGCTCGAGGAGCTGGCCGCCGATCAGCAGGTGCCCGCGCATCAGGGCAATGTCGCGGTAGAAGCGGATGCGGGTATCACGCGGCCCGCCGTCGGTCAGGTAGGCCTCGCCGCCGGGGGCGGGATCATTGCCGGGCTCAGTCGTCTGCGTGCCAGGGGTCGCCGGCTGCGTGTGTCCCCTGTGCTTCTCCTGCGCTAGGGTCCTCACGCTCAGCGGGGCGCTGGCGACTGTCGCCACGCCAATTCCCAGCCACATCCTGCGCGTGAGCTTGGCCATCGCATCCCCTCGCAATCAGCCACTTTTCTTGTCGCGCGCAGTATAGTTCGCCCTGCCGGAAAACGCCCCTCCCCATCGAGCACGCCCGCATGATCCTCGCCGTTGCAGATGTCCTCTCCGCCGCCGAAGTCGCCGAGCTCGCGGGCGGCCTCGCCGGCGCCACCTTCGTCGACGGCAAGACCACGGCCGGCTGGTCGGCGCGGCTCGTCAAGAACAACCTGCAGGCCGCGAGGGGGCCAGAGCTTGACAGGCTGCGCGCGTTCGTTGAGGCGCGCCTGCGCGAGCATGCTGTCTTTGCGCTGGCCACGCGGCCGAAGGCCCTGCTCGGCCCTCTGTTCTCGCGCTACGAGCCGGGCCACGCCTACGGCACGCACGCCGACGACGCCCTCATGGGCGGCATGCGCACGGATGTTTCCTTCACGCTCTTCCTTTCGCCGCCCGGCAGCTACGACGGCGGCGAGCTCGTCATCGACGGCTCCGCCGGCGAGGATTCCTTCAAGCTCGAGCCGGGCAGCGTCATCACCTACCCCTCCACGCTGCTGCATCGCGTCACCCCGGTGACGCGGGGCACCCGGCTTGCCGCCGTCGGCTGGGTGCGCAGCTACATCCGCGACAGCGCGCACCGCGAGCTGCTGTTCGAGCTCGAGACGGCACGCCGCACGCTCTTCGAGCGCGAGGGAAAAACCGCCGAGGGCGATGTTCTCGCCAAGTGTGCGGCCAACCTCGCCCGCATGTGGTGCGACGATTGACGGCTCGGGGAGAACCCCGCAACGGATGCCGCCCCCGCGCAGCGAGGCCAACCGAAACCCAGGCTCAGTCGCCACCCTCCGCGTCGTCGGCCGAGTCCGCCTGGAGCTGGCCGTAGTTCTGCACGCCGATCTTGTCGAGCAGGTCGAGCTGCGTCTCGAGGAAGTCGATGTGGCCCTCCTCGTCCTCCAGCAGCTCCTCGAAGATTTGCATCGACACGTAGTCCTCGTGCTGGCGGCAGATGCCGCGCGCCCGCGTGTAGAGGTCGCGCGCGTTGTATTCACCCTTGAGGTCGCACTCCAGTACCTCCTTGATGTTCTGGCCGATCATCAGGGGCGCCACGTATTGCAGGTTGGGCAGACCCTCCAGGAACAGGATGCGCACCACCAGCTTGTCGGCGTGCTGCATCTCCTCGATCGACTCCTTGCGCTCCTTCTTGGCGAGCTTGGTGAAGCCCCAGTTGTCGAGCATGCGGTAGTGCAGCCAGTACTGGTTGACCGCCCCCAGCTCGTGCTTCAGGGCCTCGTTGAGGACGTCGATGACTTCCTTCTTGCCTTTCATGCCGCCTCTCCCGTGCCTGGCCGCCGGTCACACCGACCGTACCCGCAGCCGCAAACGCTCGCGGCGCCAGCGGCTGACTGACCACGGCGCGTCTCGAACAGGCGTTCCTACGATACTTGCGGGCGTGGAGCCAGAGCAGCGAGCGGCTCCAAGGGAAAGCCTTGTTCAAACAACGGTCAGGCCGGCTGGAGCCTTTGTCCTTCGGAATCGGGGCTCGGGAACTCGATGCGGCGCGGCTTGGGCGCCGGCAACTCGATCAGCCGCTGCGCAGGCGTATCGCTGGCGCACTTGAGCAGGCGGCCCTGCGCGCAGGCGCAGGCATAGGGGCACACCACGCCCTTCTGCGCGAGCTGGTCGATCTTC